>CAZKTR010000542.1:0-2664 GCA_964555525.1 uncultured Pirellulaceae bacterium | reverse complement strand
TACTCGGCGATTGAAAACGAGAAGACGGTCGTTTGTGTGTAGGTTTCGCCGGGGCGGAGGACCGTTGAAGGGAAATTAGGTTGATTCGGCGAATCGGAATGGTGCTGGCTTCGCAGGGATATTCCCGAGTGTTTTTGTAATCCTCCGCTGGCAGGAAGACCGTCGAACGAGTTTGCGGTGTCCAAGTGAAGGCCGGGTTGAGTGGTCCAAACTTCCACTTTTCGCCCTGATTTTGGCGAGATCAAAGTGGCGGCGGATGCCAAGACGCCCGTTTGCGAATTGAGTACGAAGTCTTCGTCGTAGCCTTTGAACGTGTCGGCGATCATCAGTGGTTTGTCGATGGAAACCGGAGATGAACTTATGTGGTCAAAGTAGCCGATTTCATTGAGTTGGCGAAAATCAAACCGAGTGTCATCGACTGGTTGTTTATCACCGGTAGGAATGTTTTGGTCATCTAGAACTAGGCGTTGATCCGCATTGATTCGAAGTTGGTGAGATGCAATGGACTCGGTAGCGTCGCCATCAAGGTTCCAGAAGATTTGGTTGGCCAAGTTAATAGGTGTTGGTGAGTCGGTCGTTGCTTTGAACTCGACCGAAAGCTGATCTTCGTTGTTCAGCAGGTAGGTCACGCTAGTTTCACATGTACCGGGAAAGCCTTGGTCACCGTCTTGGCTGGTAAGCGACATGCGAACACCGATAGAATCCGCGTCAACGATTTCTTCGGTGGTCCATATACGCTTGTCAAACCCTTCAGCTCCTCCATGTAAATGGTGGTTGTCATTGTTAAGGCTTAGCGAAAATTCTTGGTCATCGAGGGAAAACTTGCCGTTGGCGATTCGATTTGAAAAACGACCCAGTATAGCACCGAAATAAGCTTCGCAGGCTTGGTAGCCTTCTAGGCCTTCGCAATTAAGAATGACGTTGTCGAATCTTCCATCGCGGTCCTTGGTTTTAATCGCAACGATCGCCGCGCCCCAATCGATGACTTCGAATGATACTCCGTTTTTATTGGTACAGACGTATCGAGATACTGGCGAATTGTCGACGGTGCCAAATGGATATTTTACGATGTTCAATATCATCGGCGGCGGCACCGCGTCTTCCTCGATACCGCTTGGGTTGGCGGTAAACTTAGTCAATGTTGTTGTAGTGCCATCTTTTGCCGTTGCTGCTTGATTGCTAGAGCGAACTAACACGGCAAACAGACAACCGACCACAAACGCCGCAATGCAAAATCCGATTTTTATCATGTTCTCACTTAAGCCGAAATCCCTGCTGAAGAATGCTCATTATCAATCGAAAATCTACTTTGAATAGGTATTCCGCGGGGGAAGCGATTAAAAATATTTGCGGATTGTTAAGTTGAAGTGGACAGGTTTAGGTTAAGTGGCTTCCAGTGGACGTCAGCGGGGTTTAATGTCGTGAATTGGGTTGTTGCCGATTTCACTTCAGTGAATGCTGAAAGTCTGATATTAGTTCGGTGGGGCAAATTGAAACGCCAAAAATGCGGTTTGTTGCTATAATCGTTGTAACTAGTCTATTTCGGAGCTTTGCCGTTGGTACAGCTTGGTTGGTTGACCTTCAAAATACGTCTAATTAGTATCTGTTGATGAAGAAGGTGCCTATTGTACCTGCTGCCTATCAACTCCTATCACTCCAAACAAAACGCAAAAAAATGGCAATCGCAATTGTTACTGGCTCTGCAGGCCTAATAGGCTCGGAAGCCTCCCGCCACTTTGCAAAATCTGGTCTAACTGTCGTCGGTATTGATAACGATATGCGGCGTGAGTTCTTTGGTGATGAAGCTTCGACCAATTGGCAGCGAGGACAGCTCGAATCCGAGCTAGGTGAGAACTACATTCACTTAGACGCAGATATCCGTGATCAGGACGCAATGGGTGAGTTGTTTGCCAAGTATGGAAACGACATTAAGCTGATTGTTCACACCGCTGCGCAGCCTTCTCACGATTGGGCGGCTCGCGATCCGCACAAAGACTTTACCGTTAACGCTAACGGAACGTTGAACTTGCTTGAGTGTACTCGTCAGTATTGCAAAGATGCCGTCTTTATATTTACTTCGACGAACAAGGTTTACGGCGATACACCAAACCGATTGCCTTTGATCGAACAGGAAATGCGTTGGGAGATTGATCCGTCGCATGAATTTAACAACGGCATTCCCGAGTCGATGTCGATCGATAGTTGCATGCATAGTTTGTTTGGTGCCTCGAAAGTAGCTGCTGATATTCTAGTTCAAGAGTACGGGAAGTACTTTGACATGAAAACGGCGGCGTTCCGCGGTGGATGTTTGACCGGTCCAAATCACAGTGGTACCCAACTGCACGGTTTCTTGGCTTACCTGATGAAGTGCACGATGACTGATACGCCTTACAAGGTATTCGGCTACAAGGGCAAGCAAGTGCGTGACAATATTCACAGTTATGATTTGATTCAGGCCTTTGAGCATTTTTATCGTAGCCCACGTAAGGGTGAGGTTTACAATATCGGAGGGTCACGTTTTAGTCATTGCAGCATGATGGAAGCGATTCAAATGTGCGAAGAGATCTCTGGCAAAAAGTTGTCTTACACGTATGAAGACGACAATCGCATGGGCGATCACATATGGTACGTTAGTGACGTTAGCAAATTTCAAGGTCACTACCC
>CAZKTR010000541.1:0-2665 GCA_964555525.1 uncultured Pirellulaceae bacterium | reverse complement strand
ATCATTCTTGACGAATGCCATCACTTGTTGGGGCATTGGGGGCGAGTGATGTCCGACGCTTTGGCGGTGTTGGGAAATCCGATCGTGATTGGTCTAACGGCGACTCCGCCGGATCGAGATGGAAAAGACGAGCGAGATGTAAAGCGGTATGACGAGTTCTTTGGCGAGGTCGATTTTGAAGTGCCGGTACCGGCGGTGGTAAAAGACGGTTTTCTGGCTCCTTATCAGGACTTGGCTTATTTCGTTCGCCCAACAACGAAGGAGCTAAAATTTATCGCGTCGGCCGACCAGCAGCTCGAACAATTGGTCGACGACATTTGCCAACCGGGATTTTTGGTCGCGGTTCAAGGTGACTCGCAATCGGTGGAGGGCTCGCAAGTCTCCGACGGGACGGGCAATTCCCCAAAGGAGACGAAGCAAGTTCAAGCCTTGGAAGCTTCTAGTGCGATTGACTGGTTGACTCAAACTCTGGGGCAGTTTCGGCTGCCCACCGGAGTGGTGGCCGATTGGAACAGTTTTGCGAGGCGGGACCCCGCGCTGTCGCTGGCGGGACGTCAGTTTTTAGCGGCTCGGCAAATCGAATTTCCAGAAAACGTACCGGCGCTGGGCCCGACAGAACTGCCAGCGGGGGTTCCATCGATGGAGTTCGTTGTTCCGGTGATTGATCGATTGGTGCGTCACTACCTGCGACGATCAGCGTGCGATCAACACCAGAAGATTGCCAAGCAGTTAACTGCCAGTTTGCGAACCTTGGGGGTGCAGATTACAGACACAGCAACTCGAGCCTGTGTGTCGCCCGTTGGGCGCGTGATGGCTTATTCGCAAAACAAGTCGGCAGCTCTACTGCCGATTCTAAAGCATGAATTTGAAACCTTGGGCGATTCAATTCGGGCGGTTGTGATCGCCGACTTCGAGCGATCGTCTTCGGTGTCGGCGCAGCTGAAGGATTTAATGGATAGCGAAACCGGCGGAGCGATCGCTGCTTTTAAAACACTTTTGACTGACCAGGCGACGGACCTGTTAGAACCAATCTTGTTGACCGGTTCAACGATTTTGATTGACGACGAGATCGAGCAGGCTTTTTTAGACGCAAGCCGCCGTTGGCTTTCCAAAAGAGGTTTCAAGGTCGAACTCGAATCCGAAACCGTCGGTTCGTTTCGAAAGATCAAAGGCTCGGGTTCCGATTGGGCGCCGCGGGTTTACGTCGAGATGGTGACCGAGTTGTTTCAACAGGGGCTGTCTAAGTGTTTGATCGGAACACGTGGATTGTTGGGCGAAGGTTGGGACGCTAACAAGATCAACGTGCTGGTCGATCTTACGACCGTGACTACCAGTATGAGCATCAACCAGCTTCGTGGTCGTTCTTTTCGGCTGGACCCAAGCTGGCGGGAGAAACTGGCCAACAATTGGGATGTTATTTGTATTGCTCCTGAGTTTAGTAAAGGGTTCGACGATTACACGCGTTTCAAAAAGAAGCATAAAAAGCTGTTTGGCGTTAGTGATGACGGTGCGATCGAAAAAGGCGTGGGGCATGTTCATCCAGCTTTTACCGAAATCAAACCCGAAGGTTTGGAAACCAACATGAGCATGATCAATGACGAGATGTTGGCGCGTAGCACGCGGCGGACACGAGTTCGAGACCTGTGGAAGATCGGCGAGCCTTTTAACGCCCAACCCGTTCGGGCGGTGGAGATCAAGTTGCCAGGCGAGATGGTAGGCGGCTTTCCGCTGTTTGGAAAAGGACCGGCGTGGAATGATTCAACGCTGACGAATGCGATTGGATCGGCAGTTCTCGCAAGCTTGGTTGAGTTGGGCAAGATTCGACCGGCGTTGGATATCGGTGTGGGCGAACTGTCAGGAGGTTATATTCGAGCGTTTTTGACCGGCGGCGACGAAGCTGAGAGCAAGATTTTTTCGGATGCCATGAAACAGGTGCTGGGTCCGTTAGATCGTCCACGGTATGTCGTGCCGAGGAGTGTTGCGCAGAAAAGTGATACGTTTCTGTCTAAGTGGTTGCCGGAAATTGTGGGCAAGTACTTTCAAAAGACGGAAATGGTGTTTGCGATGCTTCACGCGGTTCCGAGTGCTGTCGCTAAGAATAAGCAAGAGGTTGCGGTGTTCCAAAAGCATTGGAATGTTTACGTGAGTCCTGGCGAAGCAGTGTTCGCGTTACGAGGTGAAGGCGAGGAGATGGTGAGCCAGGCCAAACGATCCGTTGAGCTACATACGATTATTCATGAGAAGGAATTGTTTTTGTAGATTGAAACAGCCTAGTGAGCCGTTTTGGCGCTAGCTAAGGTTTGTGGGCGATGGAGCCGTGGCTAGCGCTAAAATGGTTGCCCGATAGCCGACTGCAGCACTTAAGATCGGGTGGTTCGAGTCAGGTAAACTTTGCTGATTCGTCGCATTGATCCGATGTTTTTGGTGGTCGGTGTTTTGCTTGATTTGTCTTTTAAATAAACCGTTCTCAAAGCTCCGCAGAATCGATCGCTAGCAACGTTTATCCGGACAGATTGCTAAAGAGTCACTAGTTTAGGACGGTTCTAGCGACGATTTGAATGGTAAGCATCAATCTGAATTCATGTGTCAGAGCGGTCGCGGGAAGCCGAACAACTGTTTGGCTTATCCCCAAGCTATTGAATGAATCAAAGGAATGAATCATGAC
>CAZKTR010000540.1:0-2668 GCA_964555525.1 uncultured Pirellulaceae bacterium | reverse complement strand
GGTTGCCTTGCTTGTTAGTCGAGTCACCTGATTAAAATTGCGTCACAACGTCGGCCGATCGTTCCAGCCAACGCCCCGCATTAAAACTCAACCTTAGGAGCATCTCGCTCCGCTTTCTCTTCAACCTCATACAACTCAGCCGGGCCGAAATTAAACATGCCGGCGATTGTATTGGACGGAAACAATTCTCGCTGCGTGTTGTAGTTCGTCACGGCATCGTTGTAGCTTTGACGTGAAAACGAAACCTTGTTCTCCGTCGAAGTCAACTCTTCCTGAAGAGCCAGCATGTTTTCATTGGCTTTCAGATCCGGATAAGACTCTGCAACCATCATCAGTCGACTAAGAGCACCATTGAGTTGCGAATCGGCGTTTGAGAGATTTCCCATGGAAACGGCGTCGCCAGGATTTTTCGCAGCTGCACTGGCCGCACTGACGGCTGTATTCCGAGCCTGAATCACGGCTTCCAACGTATCCTTTTCATGGGCCATGTAACCCTTAACAACGTTGACCAAATTCGGGATCAAATCAAAGCGGCGTTTTAGTTGAACATCGATCTGTGAAAACGCGTTTTCATAACGGTTTCGCAGCTTCACCAAGCTGTTGTAAACGCCCATCGCCCACATTGCGAATCCGAAAAAGACAAGCAAAGCAATGCCAAGCCCGATTAAAGCGTAGTTCATGCCAATTAAAACGTAGTTCATTATTCATCCCGATTATAACGTGCCGAAGTTAGCGTTATCTATTCGCTGAAGCCAATAGAATATTGGTAAAAGTCATTGTAGATCATTCACCTTCTGAATGACACTCCGACTTGTTCGCAAGAAAAATCACTCGCTCAAACGAAACTTAGGCGAGCCACTTATCCCCCGGAAGAACCCTTCTCCTTGGGCTATTTGACTTTTTCTAGCAAGGCTTGTAGGTCGCCATTGAACTTGTGAGTTTTGCCTTCAATCGCGTCCTGATAACCAGCGATAATTGAATCTCGCATTCGGCCTGCCTCCTGCCGTTGCTTCTTTTCACGGATCAAATCAAGGACAAACTCACTGGGCGTTGCGTAAAGGGAACCGTCACCACAGTTCTCACTAACAAATGACCAAAGCTCGTCGGTTAAGAATAAATTAATTGAACTGCTCATCGACACCCTCCTAGAAAACAATCTCAAAGTAACCCTACCAGACATGGCGCAGACTGCCAACATTCGACAGAGGAAACAACGATAACGCCGAAAAGCTTGCGTATGGATTATCGCAACCCTAAAATCCACGAAGACATTGCCCGCCCAAAATGGCATACAAATTAGAATTAGCTACTCTACCTGGTTGTCCCAATACAACCTGGACCACCCCTTAGCCATTTTCCCGGTTCTTATAAAAGTTGATCGTCAACCATGCAAGTTTCTTGTTCCAATTGCCAGCGGTCATTCAAGGTCAACGCGAAGATGAGTGGCAAGAAAGCCAAATGTCCTTGCGGAACCGTCATGCGACTATCTGAGTTCGTACCGCCGCAGCAACCATCACCGCTCGAAGAAGAAATCACCACGGCGGAGTTGGTTCCGCCGCAAACAACAGTGCAATACACTGCCCCTCAACCATCCAGTTTCCAACAAACTTACAGCTCGCCACTCGCTCCCGCGTCGCCCCTCACTGCCACCGCGGCGTACGACGAACTCCAAACCAAGACTTCACGGACCTATTCTCACCTCACTTGCGGATCCGATACGACGGCGTATGACGAAAGCCACGTCTACGTCGCCCAAGTTTTCGCGCACCCGGAAAGCACTTACTGCAGCGGCTGTCAAGATAATTTTCCAATTGAAGAGTTTTGCTGGAGCAATACGCGAGAACGACTGACCGACTACTATGCACGTTACCAAAGCAAGTACAGCAACTTCGAAAAAATGATTTGCAACCATCTTGTGCTGCTCGCTCCCATACTAGGGTTCGTGATCGGAGGCCTCTTTGGACTACTGATTTTCTGCCTACTGGCCGGAATCGTGGTTGGCTTGATTTTTGGAATTATTGGAGCATTTACCTGCGCCGCAATTGCTTGGTTTGTTCAAACCACAATGATGCAATCCATCGACAATCGATTGCTCGGAACACATGACCACCGCGAGCTAAGATAAGCTTTGATTTTCCAGCGACAGCGGTACGACAAACTTAAACGTCGATCTCAACCGCGTCTTCAGCTCGCTCCATGATGAACCGGAATCTCGCCGACGCATCGCGGCCCATCAAATCACTAATCACCCGATCGGTTTCCAACTGATCATCGATCTCAACCTTCAACAAACGCCGAGTCTCCGGATTAAGCGTAGTTTCCCATAGCACCTTAGGCATCATCTCACCCAACCCCTTAAAGCGAGTAATCTCGGGATTGCTGCGACCGTTTCCATGCTCTTCCAAAATCCGCTCTCGATCGGCTTCGTCGGCGGCCCAATGAGTTTGCTTCCCAATATCAATTCGAAACAGTGGCGGCTGAGCAATATACAAACAACCGTTGGCGATCAACTGCGGCATGTGACGATAGAAAAAGGTCAACAGCAACGTCGTGATGTGATGGCCATCAGAATCCGCATCCGCCAGCAACACAATTCGGCTGTATCGCAAACCTGACATATCCATCTTGGGACCGATACCGCAACCAATCGCGGTCACCAAGTCTTGGA
>CAZKTR010000539.1:0-2671 GCA_964555525.1 uncultured Pirellulaceae bacterium | reverse complement strand
CGGATTGCTCGATTTTCGCCAGTACAAGTTGAAAAGCCTGTCCGGAAACTCCGGCCTAGTCGGCGTTTGCACCGGTGGTCATCGATGCGAGCTGGCTTTTGCGACGGGTGCGACTGCGGCGGATGTGACGGCTGCGATTGCGGTGGATGTGAATCCTGTGATTGTGGCGGTGGTGATATTGGTGCTGACGCTAGTTCGGCGCCGCCGTGCTTTCATGCCTTGTTTTGTTGCGAAGGTTGCGAACTTTGCCTGTGTGATCCTAACTCTGGAAAAAAATCTGCTAAGACTGATTCGTTTAACACCATCGAATCGCTAAAACCCGATTCTGTTTTAGATGCTGATGTGGTGGACTTGGTTGGCGTGACTGACTGTCCTTTAAACCCCTCGGGTTACATTGTGATTGATGGTGAACGTTACCCAGCCAAAACCAATGGCGAGTTCATTGACGCGGGTCAAAAGGTTCTCGTTTTATCGAGATCAACGTTTGGTTTTATTGTTGAACGCTCGGAAGAGTAAATCCAGAGACTTCAGGCAAACGTCACTCTATAAGCTCACCCGATGATTTAGATAGAGGTTGAAACGCAGAGTCGCAGAGGACGCAGAGTTCTTTTTCGAGCACCTCCTCTGCGTTCTCCGCGCCTCTGCGTTTCAAATTTCTGTTTTTATTCGAGTCCGTGATCTCTTTGCAATCAAACCAGCCAATCCCCTATCTGGTCAACATTGTTTAAAAGTACAATGCTCGCCCTATGACTAGCCAGACCGACGCATCCGATTCTTTTCAAGCCGCTTTACGGGTTTTAAAACAGACCTTTGGCTATGACGCTTTCCGCAGTCATCAAGCGGAGATCGTGAAGGCCGTTTTGGCTGGTGAGAACTGCCAAGTCATCATGCCGACTGGGATGGGAAAGAGTCTATGTTTTCAGGTGCCGGCGATCGTCCTAGCGGAACGTGATCAAGCCACTGCGAGCGTTTTTGGTGCGCCTGTTCGACGGCCGGGAATGACGCTGGTATTGTCGCCGTTAATCGCTTTGATGAAGGACCAGGTCGACGCGTTGGTGGCCAAAGGGGTTCGAGCGACGTTTGTTAATTCGTCTTTGAAACGCCATGAACGTCTGGATCGCTATCAGCAAATCGCCGACGGAATGTTTGATTTGGTTTACGTTTCTCCGGAGCGTTTTCGCAAACCTGATTTCTGTGAGATCATGACCAAGCGGTCGGTACTTTTGCTGGCGATCGATGAGGCTCATTGTATCAGCGAATGGGGACACGACTTTCGACCGGATTACACTCGCGTCGATGAGATCCGAAACGAGCTGGGCAATCCGCCGACCATCGCTTTGACCGCCACGGCGACTCCGGCGGTGCAAGCGGACATCGTCAAACAATTGGGTTTGGCTAGTGATGAGATGCGGTTATTTCATGCGGGCATCGATCGACCGAACCTGCGTTTAGACGTGAAGCATGTTTGGGACGATGACGAAAAACTAGCGGCGATCATCCAGCTACGGCAACGAATTTCTGGTAGCAGTATTGTTTACTTTACGTTGATTCGGAAACTCCGCGAATTCAGCGACCAGTTATGGGTCGAGAACATTCCGCATTTGGTTTACCACGGTGATTTGGATCGAGTTCGCCGGCGCGAGTTGCAAGAAGCGTTCATGACTGAGCCTGGTCATTTGGTGCTGGCGACAAATGCGTTTGGGATGGGAGTTGATAAGGAAGACATTCGGTTTGTGATGCATTGCGATTTACCGAACTCGCTGGAGTCCTACTACCAAGAGATCGGTCGAGCGGGCCGCGATGGCAAGGATTCTGAATGCGTTTTACTGTACGATCAACGTGATTTGGCGACGCAGATGGAGTTCATGAAGTGGAGCAATCCGGATGTCGAGTTTTACCATCGGGTGTTCGACTTTTTGAAGAATGAGATCGAACAAGTCAATGCATTTGGGATGGATTGGTTGCGTGAGCAGATTTTGCATCGGCAGAAGCATGATCGCCGATTGGAAACGGTATTATCGATGCTGTTTCGGTGGGGCGTGATTGAAGGCAGCCTTACTCCGGACATGGATTTGGCGGTCGTTGATGAACTTCCGTCCCAGCTACGTGACCCGGCTGTGATTGATGCCAAATTAAAGCGAGATCAAACTAAATTGTTGACGATGGTTCAGTATGTGAACCATGAAGGCGATCGTAAGGCGTTTATTCATGATTACTTTGGGCTGCGGTACGAAGGCTAGTGGCGCAAGAAAAAAACCGGTTTGTATTTTTTCAAACCGGGTTTTAACAATGTCGTTTGATGGAGTGATTACTTAATCCCACTCATCATCGTCGTCTTCGAAGTCTTCGTCGTCATCGAAGTCTGCATCGTCGACTTCATCCCACTCGTCATCTTCGAGATCTTCATCTGAGTCGCCGACCAAGACGTCATCTTCGTCATCGTCTTCGTATTCAACGTCTTCGTCATCATCATCGTCGACTTCTACGTACTCGTATTCGTATTCGTCGCCGTCATCTTCAACTTCACCGTCTTCGTCGTCGTCATCTTCATACTCGTATTCGTACTCTTCATCGTCTTCGAGTTCTTCACCGTCCCCGAGTTCTTCACCGTCTTCATACTCGTACTCTTCGTCGTCTTCGTCGACGTCTACTTCTTCATATTCTTCTTCGT
>CAZKTR010000538.1:0-2673 GCA_964555525.1 uncultured Pirellulaceae bacterium | reverse complement strand
GGTGTAAACCCATGGGATACTTCTTGCAATTGTGGAGTTATCGCTTACGTCGCCTAGCAGCGGTCAGTCCAAGCAACACCAATGCGGCGGTTCCCGAGCTCGGTTCTGGAACCGCGGCTGCGTTCTGTCCGATGATGATGTTGCCGGTGCCGTAAGCGACGGCAGAATCAACCAAAGTGAGCTCGAAATTGTCCGCGTCAAAGTTGAATCGAGCCCATCCAAAAACATCGCGGTCGGCTCCTTCGACAAAAGGACCGAAGTCTGTTTCTGTCGTGGCAATCGCTAGGAAAAAATCAGTACTTTCTCCATCGTCAAGGGGAAAACTAGCGGACGAGAAAGAAGTGCCTTCAACGAGCGGTTGAAAGTTCCCTGAATCGATCGTGTTGAGTGAAAAAAGCTCGTCGGCCGGAGCAAAGTACAAATCCGCTCCCTCATCTAACGCCACGTCACGTCCTTCCAAAGCTACTAATGACGGTGGGTTGGGAAACACCGGAAGCGGAGGCAGAACATCCACGCGGAAGAAAACACCTGTCGGGTCGCTAGGGGACAGGCTGGCGGTTTGAGAGATGGAAAGCTGAAAGGTTCCGCTCTGCCGTACTACGCCCTCGGGATAGTCTGGGAACGGCCCTATATCAAAGAGTTGAATATTCGTGTCTTCAACAATGATTTGCCCGACACAATTCGGGAGTGTCGTTGCCGACAACAACAAAACGGAAAAAAATGCCACACTTCGAGAGATTAACGTTCTCATTTTCATATGCTCGTGCTCGGTGAATTAACAAGCCGCCCGCTTTTAGTTTACACCGTGAGTCAGCCGTCACAACGAAAATTAAAGATTATTCGTCATAGAGTTCGGGGAACACTTCGGCGGAGAGTCCCTGACGTTTGATGAGTGAACGTAAACGAGATAAAAAGTCGAATTTAAAATTAGCGACTTGTTGTTCGGTGATACCAAGTTCTTCGGCGGCGACTTTATTAGGAGTGCCGCGAACGACGAGCATTTCGATGCACTTGAGTTTCGTCCAGTCTGACTTTTTCTGCCACTTTTCAACTTGGATGGTGATTGCCTCGGTGATTGCTTCTTCTTCTAATTTTTTCCGCTCAACACTCCGAGCGATACTGCTGGCCGGTCGGTCTTGACCGGGCAGTTGCCATTGCATGCTGGTGTCGCTGGAGCCGGCGGATAGCGGAATTTTGGGTCGGCGTCCTTCACGGCGCATGTGGTCGGTCAGCTTGTAAGCACAAATAGAAAACAGATAGCTTTCCAAGGGTCGTCGGCCATCGTAGTTTGGCAAACTATTTAAGAATCCAACAAACGCTTCCTGGACGATATCTTCGCTGGCACTGCGGTTGGATAGACGGCTATTCACAAAGGCCAGTAGTCGACCTTCGTAACGAGCGATCAGTTCTGACCAAGCGTCAGTTTCTCCTGATCGAATACGGCGAATTAGTAAACGGTCGACTTCGTGAGTGCGCTTCATTAATGGTTTCTGGTTGGTGTTTGTCTGCCAAGGCAAGGTTGCCTTGGCTTGTATTTTATGTTGGCTACTTCGGCAAGTTTTTCAAAAACGAGCCGAGTTGTGATTCACTAATGCTTGCTTCAGCGGGGCCGTCGGAGCCAAGATCGATTTGGAAGTCATCGATTACCGAGGGTGAGTTTGAATCGTCGTCGGTTTGTATGTTTCCCACGAAGCTAACCGGAGGCGCACTGTCTTCGGGTTGGTCAAGTCGGATCTCAACAGAGCTGAGTTGAGCAACGGGGGCCTCCTCAGTTAGCTTGGCGGGTCTAGGATTAACGGGTCCGTCGTCGGTCACAGCGGGAGTAGGCGGCTTTTGGGCTAGCGCCTTATTCGATTTTGGTGGAGTTCGTAATGTTGGGCCAGTGGGATTTACGATCGTTGGATTGCTGCTAATGGATTGCTCAGGCGTAGGTGCCTGTGGCTCAAATTTCTCGGATTTGTCCAGTGAGCCGATTTCGTCTGGGTCGAACGAATCAATTTCACTGATCGCCGAACGTGTTTCAGGCGTTTCTGTAACGTCAACTGCTGGAGAAGCGTCTGCCTCGGTATCAGCGGTTGGTTCGGAGTCGCTGGGAGTTGTGCTGGTGATCGGGTCGATCGTAACGGTTTGCATTGAACTTGGCGCGTTATTGGGCAGCGTTTGGATGGCTGACTGGCCGATGTCGTAGACCGCTCGGAAAGTGATGTCACCGAGAGTTAATAGCTGGTTGGGCGAGATGATTTGTTCGGTTTCGATGCGTTTGTTGTCGACGAAAGTCCCGTTAAGTGAGCCGAGGTCTTTGACGCATAGTTGCCCATCGCGTTCGAATAGTAGCGAGTGGGATCGGCTGACCAGAGCGTGAGGAATGGTCAAATCGGCTTCTTTGCCACGACCGATGGTGGTGGGCAACTTGAGGCGGACTTCCTTGGTTTTTGATTTACCACCAACGATGATTAGTTTCGCGTTAAGCATGTCTATCCCTTCTTATTTTAAGACCGGAATTCACTTGTTTGACTGCAAGTTGAGGGTTCAATAACTGGCCTCAGGAAAAATTGACCTGTTTGTAGACGGCAAGAAACTTTGGGGGCTAGGATCGAGATTGTGAGACTTGGTTTTTCTGCCAAAACCTGCAAAGTCGTTTAACTAGTCTACAAAATTTGCCGAGAATACTCA
>CAZKTR010000537.1:0-2673 GCA_964555525.1 uncultured Pirellulaceae bacterium | reverse complement strand
GTCGGTGCGGTGCGGTTGAGCATCAAGTATTCCAAACCAACGTTCAGCAAAAAGCTTAGTCGGTTGCGGATTTCTTTGAGTGGTTCGGTGGCAACGTATTGTTTGGTGTCGTCTAAAACCAGCCCACTAAAGAACTTAAACGCGTCGTCGATCGACAGGTCACAAACCTCAGGCAACGACAAGCTCGGCTTGGCTTTGAAGTCCTCGTGAGTTGACTCCAATCGGAAATGCCGAGCCTGCTCGTTCAGCCTGGCGCCGTTGCAGCGAACACAATGCAGTTCGGACATGTATGTTTCCAGCTTGCGGATCTTCGCCGCTCCGCTGGTACCACGGTACTTTTCGTCTAGCTCAGCAATTACTCCGTCGAAGGTGCCACCGTACTTCATCGGTGAGGCGCCACCTTTCCAGGTGTAAGTGATTGCTAGGTCGCCGGTACCGTAGAGCCAGAAATTTTGCTGCTGTTCGGTTAGGTCTTCCCAAGCGTTCTCCAGCATTGTGCCGGTTTCGTAGCCGTGTTCTTTTTCGAGTGTGTCGGCGACGCCTTGGTAAATGTGCTGGCGCCAGCGACCAAGCTCTTTCCATTTGCCGAGTAGTTCAATGCAGCCCTGCTGGAACGAGCGGGTGGAGTCGTTGATTAACAGATTTGAATCAAAGGTAAACACTTCCCCCATTCCATCGCAGCCACCACACATGCCTTGCGGGCTGTTAAAGCTAAACATCTGCGGCGTAGGCGGATTGAAGCTGATACCACAAGCTGCACAAGCGTAGTCACAACTGTAAACGCGGTCGCCAAAAGCAGCAGTTTGTGCGGATGATTTGGTGCGGCCACGCTTGGATTTTGTTTTCTTGCCGGTGTCTTCGTCGTCTGGTTCGGGGGCTTGTGTTGGTGCACTTGGGGCTGCGTTTTCGTCAGCCGAGGTGACGATCAGAGCACCCTTGCCGAGTTTCAGTGCGGTTTCGACCGATTCGGCAAGTCGAGATTTAATAGATGCTTTTAACTCGAAGCGGTCGATGACGACTTCGACGTGGTGGCGGCGAGTACGGTCGAGATTGATTTCGGAGTTGAGCGATACCATCTCGCCATCGACGCGAGCGCGCACGTAACCTTTTTTGACCAGTTCGACGAACAGTTCGCGGTGTTCACCTTTTTGGGCGCGGACAACGGGCGCGAGCAGATAGAACTCAGTGCCTTCTTGCATCCGCATGATTCCGCCAACGATTTGGTCGCGGGTTTGAGCGGCAATCGGCTGGTCGCATTTTGGGCAAAACCCCTGTGCCACGCGAGCGTACAGAATGCGTAGGAAGTCATAAACTTCGGTGATCGTGCCGACGGTCGAACGCGGGTTTTTTCCGGATGATTTTTGCGAGATCGAAATGGACGGGCTCAAACCAGAAATCAGATCGACGTCCGGTTTTGGCATTTGTCCCAAAAACTGCCTCGCGAAACTGGACAGGCTTTCTAGGTAGCGACGCTGGCCTTCGGCAAAGACCGTGTCAAAGGCAAAGGAGCTCTTGCCACTGCCGCTGACGCCAGTCAAACAGATCAATTGGTTTCGAGGTAAGACGAGGTCGACGTCGCGAAGGTTATGTTCGCGGGCACCTTTGACAACAATATCCGAAGCGGGCATAAAGGCAGCGTTTTCCATCCGAGTTGAGCAAGCAGAAACGAATTCAGCCAACAGCAAAATTCGAACCGAGCATTATAAGCGCTTTGCTAAATACCTAAACCGCATTTGGTAAGACAAATTGTTTTTAGGTATTCGTCAGTTTAGAAGCGGTTTCTATGTTGCATATGTCAGCAAGTTGGTGTATGAGAAAATGCACCGTTAGAAGTGTTGCCCTAGCGACTGGTGAAGCCACGAAGTTGTGTTATCCTGCGGTTTCAAGAAAATTACGGAGTCAAGACATTGTCACAAGAAAAAGACGCAGTTCAATTCAACCGCTCAGCTTGGGATCGAATGGCGGAGGCCGGCGATCGATATTACCGAGCCGTGACGGCCGAAGAGATCGCTGCGGCGCGGGACAGCGATTGGCATTTGCGTTTGACGCCAACCAAGCAAGTTCCACGAGAGTGGTTTGGTGACTTAAAAGACATAGACGTTCTGTGCTTGGCTGGCGGTGGGGCTCGGCAAGCGCCGATTCTTGCAGCCGCCGGGGCGAAGGTGACTGTTTTTGACCTGAGTGAAAAGCAGTTGGACCGCGATCGAGAGGTTGCTGTACGAGAGCAGTTGGAGATCGAGTGCGTGGCCGGTGATATGCGAGATCTGAGTGTTTTTGCAGATGAGTCATTTGATTTGGTCGTGAGTCCGTGTGCGACTTGCTTTTGTCCGTCGGTGCAAGAAATTTGGTGCGAAACCTTTCGGGTGTTGCGGCCGGGGGGAAAGTTTATGACCGGTTTTATTAATCCGGTTTATTATTTGTTTGATGCTGCAAAGATGGATCGTGATGAGTTCGTGGTCCGGCACAAGATTCCCTATTCGGATTTTGATTTGCCGGCCGAGGAAAGAGAGCGTTTGCTAGGTCCCGAGCGACCGATCGAATTTGGTCACTCGTTGGAACAGTTTATTGGCGGGCAGTGCGAAGCCGGGTTCCAGTTGGTCGGTTTCTTTGAAGACGGCTGGGGCGGTGGCGACCGGCTGAGCAAATTGATCAGCGTTTTTGCAGCCACGTTGG
>CAZKTR010000536.1:0-2677 GCA_964555525.1 uncultured Pirellulaceae bacterium | reverse complement strand
CAACTCTTCCATGCGAACCACTAAGCTCTCGGAAGAACCTTTTTGGACACCGAAGGCAAAACTAGTTCTGCTTCATTCGCTACTCAAAATGGAAATAAAAACGGAAATGTCTAAGAAGTTCACCGAACCGTCTTCGTTGCAATCTGCTTCGGCTTGAAATCCACCAGCGGAAAGTACTCCGATGAAAGACGAGATGTCCAGAAAGTTAACAACACCATCTAAGTTGACATCTCCCAGTAACACATTGGGCTCCGTCAATGTCACGGTCAAGGTTGCACCTCTAAACACCGGCCCGAACTCCGGTGTCGATGTAAAATCGAACGGCGAGCCATCGGCAAGAACGCCTGATAGCTCTGGGAAATTCGCGGTGATCGTGAAAGGCTCGTCGATCACCAACCCCTCTAGTAACTGGCCGTTTAGTAAAAACTGAGTCCCGAAGATGTTCACTTCGACATTTCTATCGAAAGGGAAGCCGACTCCCATGGAGCCGCCGCTGATGTTAAGGATACTGTCACGGCGAATGATGAAATCGTTTCCTACTGATCCGCCACTGACATTCACGGTGCTGAACGAGGCGATGAAACCATCGCCTACCGCACCGCCGCTGATGTTCACGGTACTTTCGATAGCCTCCAACTCGCTTCCCACCGATCCGCCACTGATGTTCACGGTGCTACCGGTGTAGACTTCGAGACCAGAATCCACCGTACCGCCGCTGATGTTCACCGTAGCGCCAGCGGCTTCAAACCCTTGAGCCACAGTGCCACCGCTAATGTTCACCGTGCTATCGGTCAGCGCTTCGAAACCAGAATCCACCACACCACCACTGACGTTTACTTCGCTACCAATATAGGCGCGTAAATTGGGGCCAACGTTTCCCCCGCTAATATTCACGATACCACCAGCGGTCTCGCAACCTGAACCGATGGTTCCGCCCTGGACGTTGAGTGTGGCATCAACCACCGCGAATTGATCGCGTAAAGAACCGCCGTCCACCAACGTGAGGGTTTGTCCAGCTCTCAGTCCCGATGGCCCCGTGATAACAGGGGTGTTGATTACCACTGGCGCGGTATCCAAAGCGGGCAAAGCGACTGCACTCAAGTTAGCATCAGAAAGACCGTCCCCAACAACAAAGCTTGGCGGTGGAACAAATGGGCTTTGGCTAAAATCCGTCAAAGTGCGTAGGTCGAGGGCAAAGATAAAACTGGATCCGTCGGCCAACGTGCCCGTGAAAACACCTGCTGATTCAAATGAGATGGACGTGTCGTTGAATGGAGCACCGTTTAATCGAAATTCGCCCCCGGACAATTCAACAATGCTACCGGACGCGGCGTAGAGAGCTTCCCCGACGGCACCGCCGGAAATATTCACTTCACTGCCGGACACGGCGGTGAAACCAGGCCCGATGGTACCACTGCTAATGTTCACTGTGCTGCCAGAACCAGCTAAAAACCTGTTTCCCTCAATAGAATTGGTTCCCACAGTACCTCCGCTAATGTCCACTGTGCTGCCAGCGCGTGCTTCGACACGATCTACGACCCCTCCAGTAATGTTTAATTCGCTGCCAGCGTGCGAGGTGAAAGAACCCACAGTACCCCCGCTGATGTTGACGGCACCCCCAACGACTTCGCCGCCGAATCCAACAGTGCCGCCCTGGACGTTGAGTGTCGCATCAACCACGGCAAAGTGCGAACTTAAAACGCCACCGTCCACCACCGAGAGCGTCTGTCCGTCTCTGAGACCAGATGGCCCTGATGTCACAGGGCTGTCAATCACCACGGGTGTAGTGTCTAAAATTGGCAATGGCACGTCACTGAGAGTGACCCCAGAAAGAGTATCCCCTCCGAACGCTGCGAAGAAGATAAAGCTAGACCCGTCAGCCAGCGTCCCCGTGAAAACATCTTCTTCACCAAGCGTAATCGTCGTATCCGTGTATACGGCGTCGTTAAGTCGAAACTCACCTCCGGACAATTTTACAGCGCTACCGGGGTTGGCAATAAAACCAGAACCGAAGGTACCGCCACTGATGCTTACTTCGCTACCGGAATGGGCTTCGAAGGAGTTCCCAACGGCCCCACCGCTGACGTTCACTTCACTACCGGAAAGGGCGTCGAAACTAAGCCTCAAGTTACCACCGCTGATATTTACTTCGCTGCCGGATTGGGCATCGACGAAAAACCCCACAGAGCCACCGTCGGCGACGTTAACTTGTGTACCGCTGCCGATGATTGCTGAATCACCAATATTTGGATCAGGAGGCAGGTTGATCACCGTGTCGAACAACGCAGGATCCGAAGGCCCAGAGCCAAACACCTGAGCCTGAACCACGTTGGGAGACATGATGGCAGCCAGCAAAGTTAAAGTCAGGACGATTGTTTGGCGTTTCATAGTTTGCTTCGTTTAAATGAATAGATCCGTCACGGCGAAAACTAGTTCTGTTTCAATCGCCATTCAAGGTTAAAATTATATCAGAGACATCCAAGATGTTGACTAGAAATGGAGTCTCGAACAAGAAAGCCATCAGTGGCTAACTAGATGGTGAGAAAAGCCGAATAAAAGAACCGCAAATGAACGTCCATGAACGTGAATGAGTACCTGAATTTCTATTCGCGTTTATTTGTGTTCATTCGCGGTTTAAACCCATCTTCCGCCCCTCTGCGTTACACATGCCCGTAAC
>CAZKTR010000535.1:0-2679 GCA_964555525.1 uncultured Pirellulaceae bacterium | reverse complement strand
TGCCTCATTGTTTCAAAAAGCGAAAAACGTCGATTGCTGTGAAGTTTTCAACGACCAACGACATAAAGCCATGCGTAAAATGCTTTGCTACCTGCGCGATCACTGCTGAGCCGCCGGGCGATAGCCCACGGTTTTCACCACGATGATTCGAAAACCGTGGGCTATCGCCCGGCGGCTCAATTTTTTGGCTTACGCCAGCGGCTACAGCACCTTTGGCAGGCCGGAGACTAGCCGAGCTTCAAGTCTTCGTTGGATTGCCCACGCGCCGCGAGTACCAATTCTGATTTGAGTTTGTGCAAGCCAGCCTCCAACCCAACCGGATAGCGGTGTGGGTTTGCAAGCCTGCGAATACCATCATGGAACAGGCTGAGCTGCGTTTTGACGCGTTGGCGAATCTCAGCCAGCGATTCCGGTTCGACCAATGTTCCACCGTCTTTGAAAACGGGTTTCAACAAATCTTCATAAGCCGTTTTACTGTCTATCTCTCGACGACGAGTCACGTCGAGCGGGTCGATCATGTAGTTTGAAGGACCAAGCGTTTCGTCAAACACCATGTCGGCGATCACTCCGTCGCCGTTAGTAAACCGCCGGACTTGTTGAATTCCCGGCGTCGATGTTTTGATCCATTGTTCGGACAGCTTAACTTTCGGAATCCATTCTCCGTCTGCGCCTTCGATCGCGGCCAGCTTGTACACGCCGCCCAAAGCCGGCTGATCGTAAGCGGTCGCCAAGCGAGTCCCCACGCCCCAGACAGAAATCTTCGCACCTTGATACCGCAAGCTCTCAATCAGGTGCTCGTCCAAATCGTTACTCGCCACAATCACCGCGTCGTAGAAATCAGCCGCGTCCAGCAACCGTCGAGCTTCAAGACTCAAGTAAGCCAAGTCGCCCGAATCCAAACGAATACCGACCATTTCATGTCCGCGTTTGCGGAGTTCCTTGCCGACGGTGATTGCTTTTTTGACACCCTCGATCGTATCGTAGGTATCAACTAAGAACACACAATTGTTAGGCATCGCATCGGCATAGCTTTCCATCGCCGTTATTTCATCATCGAAGGACATGATCCAGCTATGAGCGTGAGTTCCTTTGACCGGGATGCCATAGATTTTTCCGGCCAGCACGTTTGAGGTCGCCGCACAGCCACCGATGTAAGCCGCGCGACTGGCGGATACACCACCATCGATCCCCTGAGCTCGTCGCAAACCAAACTCCAATACTGCGTCGTGTCCAGCAGCTAACGACATCCGAGCCGCTTTAGTCGCGATTAACGACTGAAAGTTGATGATGTTCAGCAGAGCCGTTTCAAGCAACTGGCACTGCAAAATCGGTCCTTTGACTCGTAGCAACGGTTGGTGTGGAAACGCTACTGTACCTTCGGGCATTGCATCGACTTCAACCGTCAGTTTTAGATTACGCAAGTACTCTAAAAACTCGTTCTCAAACAGCAACTCGTCGTCGCTGCCGGTCAGTGTTTTCAGGTATTCGATGTCGTCATCTGCAAACTGAAAATCCCTTAAGTATTCCAGCACCAATGCCAGCCCAGCAGTCACAACGTACCCACCTTGG
Organism: uncultured Pirellulaceae bacterium; assembly: GCA_964555525.1. Taxonomy (GTDB): domain Bacteria; phylum Planctomycetota; class Planctomycetia; order Pirellulales; family Pirellulaceae; genus Mariniblastus. The sequence continues at coordinate 1,110 of CAZKTR010000535.1, read as the reverse complement.
AACGGATTCTTGCGAAAGAACAAGTGAAAGACTGCGTTCTGATCGGCGCGATCGGACTTCCAGTATCCGTAAGCCATGGTCAATTGGTATAGGTCGGTCAATAGGCACAAAGACGTGGCATAGAGCCCTACGGCAGACTGGTTCATTCCAAAGCCTTAAAAAAGTTCACTGCGATGAAGGTCTGGCCTCCACTTAGTGTAACTTTAACACGAAGTGCTCCAAGAGCAAGTATTTTCTCGTGCAGAAATGATAAAAAGCGATTTATACGGGTGTTTGCTTGAACTTAGCACTTTATTGGTGGCTGAATGTCCGCGTGTCCGAGCTACCCCAAGAGGATTTAGCGAAAGTGCTCATTTCCTAGTGCCGAAATGAGGAGTCTTGCAGCATCAGGTTGTCGCGTCACTTGTCACGCCACAGTAGGAGCAGTTGTTGCTTCGCTTGGATTTCATTCTGCCGCATTGAGTACATTTGCTTTCCGACGCAGCAAGCTCTTCAAGTTGTTGCACTTTAATTTGGATTTGCTCAGCGGTACACGGCGTGTGCTCTTGAAGCAGTTCCATGAGTGCTCGGCATACAACGGACAGATCGCTGACTTTCTTTCGCAGCTCATTGACATCACCTTCGGTTCGATCAATTCCTCGGCCAGCTCGGTCCGCTTTGCGTTCGACTTCATTGATTCGAATATCTAAATTCGGGTCTCCAAACATTTCCACCTCGGGAGTAATGACAATTGGTTTAGTACCAGCCACTCTAACCTTCAGTTCGCTAGACCGACTCATTTATTGTAGTAATTCGCTCGCCGAATACTCGCTGAATATAAAACAGTCGCTAAAGCCCAATAGCGCTTAATCGGGATGCTGTTTTCCAGTGCGCTACGTGTGAGCCGTTCGCGCTAGCGTCGGGCCTTAACTGAATTCCGCTCAACCTAGCAACACCCGGCCAACGCCTGTCGCAAGGCCCGACGCTAGCGCGTTCGGCTCACAGCGAGGAAATAGGCGAGTGCGCACACTCAGTAATGGCTTGCTAGCCTACTTTGCGGGGTAACCGTAGTCGGGGTTGCTCGGATCGAAGTCGATATCTTGAAGGCCGACGTTTAGTTTGAGATTCGTA
>CAZKTR010000534.1:0-2680 GCA_964555525.1 uncultured Pirellulaceae bacterium | reverse complement strand
GGGATATAGAAATTCCAATACAACTCAGCAATGAACCCTGGAGGAACCCCCGAAACTCGGGTGTTGTAAATTTCCGTTCCAATAATTGGCCCTGTAACAATCATTGGCTTGTCTGGATACAGTGCCCGCGGAATCGGCGCCATCAACCAGTTAGCAAACGTCCGCCCGTATTGATAGTCGAGCGTATCGGGAATGTGGTTGATGATATGAGAGGTTTTCGAGAATCCCGGGCCATTCCGATTCAAAATAACTTTTTCGAACGAAGACACGAGCGTTACCGATTCAAGTGCTTCGTTGGTATCCGCATTACGCAAAACAGACATTACCAAAAACAACAATAAACCGGCGACACCCACCATGCCACACTTGAACCAGAAATTACCCTTTGCCAAGTAGTAGTTAACTCCTAGAGCCCCAATGACCACCCACAACACCTGAGACCTTGAACTTGCATAAAACGGCAACGCAATCGCTGCCAAGAACGCAAACACCAACGCAACTCTTGCTACGAACGGACTCCGCTCTTCCCGACACAATACAAAGCTATACATCACCAAAAACGCAGCTGCGGAGAGCTTCGAAAGTTGGCGAATATGTCCGTATTGTTTCGTTTCACTACCGGCAACATCGAGCGTTTCAATCGTCGTTCTTTTACTCGAGATTTTTTCCGATTCGAAGCCGCCGGTCACGCGAACAAAAAACACCGTGGAAATGGCAGAAAGCATAATCACTGCCCCGAGCACAACAATCGTATTGCGGGAGTGCATCCCTCTGGCAACCACCACGCCAGGCTTCACTTCGTCCTTCACCAGACCAAAATAGCCGATCACTAAACAACCAAGTGCCAGCAAAAAGATGCAAGATGGATAGATAAAATAAGGCGGCTCCTGCCCCAGCAGCATCATTCGACCAACCGTATCACGATCCGGAAATTCAAAAGACGTACAAATTGCTTGCGGCGTGGCAAGAACTGCGATTGCCAAAATCACGAACGACCAAGGAGAAAACAAATCGTAAGTTCTTAAAACCAAGAATGGAGACAACACGATCAGTAGCGCTATGGTTCCGACCGCTGCATGGATCATTTGCATATCGGCGCATGCCCAAGCCGAAAATACCGCCGCTACGATAGCAACTGCCGCCACGAGTAATTTAACGGCACCACCTATCTGGAATTCTCTATTCATCGCGCTCACTCTTCATAACACTGACTCGATCTATCACAAACTGACCCCGACGTAGTCAGTTTCAACCATCAAACTCCTCAGCCCAACTAGAGTCCACCTCGTACCCCGCCAAGATCAACGCGTCGCCAAAATGCTTATCAAAAGCCTGCGCACTCGCTTTGTCAAATTTGTCCCGCCAACCACCACTCTTACCACTGCGCAAGTAAGAAGTCTTGCTGTCATCGGCTGTCGCTTTGGCCGTCTGCCGGCCAAACGAGTAACGCTCGACCGCCTCAGCAATTCTTGCTTCATCGACCGAATCTTCTCCCGAGAGACGCTGAATTAAATCGGTCAACGCCGCGACTGGATCAGCCAACAACTCTTCATACTTAACGATCTGAACACGATCATTTTTTGAATCATAATACGTGCGAACATGGTCAGCCCAATTCTCCTTACAAGCAACCGGATGCCGAGCACAGTGCTCGATGAATGAGGGCAAGTGTTCGACCAGAGGACGATCAAGGTCGATGCCTTCAAAATACCTTCGATGGATCTTCGCTCCACCACCAGCATCGACCTGATTTCTCAGGTGATGGAAACCCGAGATCAGAACGTCACGCCCGTCTCGAACCACGTACACGGCTGTCGGGAAACTTTTGGATACTGACTGATGCCCCTGCAACACCGCCGAACAGCCAACAGGTAAAATTGAATGCTGCGGAAAAGGTAATCTTAAATAGTCTGCAACCAATTGACTTGCCCAAGTAGTCGCACTCTTTGGATACCCAACCACAAATACCATCGGCAACGCTTTAGGAAACCACCGAGCCAATGCAAACGAAAGACGATGCGATGCGCCAATTAACCACCGATATTTTCGCCGACGTTGATGGGTAAACCCTTTCCAATTGGTCCTGTCTGAGAGATCGAAAATAGGGGTTTGAGGTGAGAGAGTCATAGGTGGACGATATTAATTTGAAAGGAACAACTCAATAGTTAGACGAGAGCAAATTAGATTGAGAAATGGTGAGATACCTACACCTTGGCCAGACCTAGCTAGCCTTACCTTCTTGGCCAAATCGATAGACCAAGAGGTTAATTAATGACAATGGAAATTACCATGCGTTCTGAATATCGGACAAATCCCTTGAAACCGACTACCCAAAGTCGCCAATTGCCCCATTTCGCTTAAATGTAGTATGAAACAAAAAAACCCGCAGCAAATGCTGCGGGTTTGATACTTCAATTCAACCGAGGCTGATTTTACTGATCTGCACTTGCGTCATCGTCATCGTCATCGCTGACAGCGATAGCAACCACGCCACCGATCAAGCCAGCACGTAGCAATGGGCGACTTCCGAGCAATCGACGTCCGATTCCACCGCCACCAAATCCGCCGCCGCCAAATCCACCGCCACCGCAGCTACCGCAAGTTGAACCACAACTTCCGCAAGCCGAAACTGGAGCGTCATAAACTGGTGAACTCTGGTGGACTACGCTACCTGTGCTTT
>CAZKTR010000533.1:0-2681 GCA_964555525.1 uncultured Pirellulaceae bacterium | reverse complement strand
GGTGGCATCGAATGTTCCGCCGCCGCCCTGAGCACCATTGGTCAACAATTGAAACGCTGGGCCTGTATCGTCAGCAACGCCATCGAAATTATTTTCAATTACGATATCGGCATACAACGAACAAGACGACATTGCGACTACCGCAAATGCAGCAAGTATAAAATCACGGATTCTCACGAGTCAGTTCCTCATCAATAGGTGGAAGTGTTTTATCTAATCGGATTACAATATTGCACAGAACCACTTTTTTCGCAAGAATCGTCACTGAACCGCTAAAAATGTTAAAATCGGCGAAAAAACGTTCGTGTACAAAGGATCGCAGGATTCTACCGAACGTTTGCTCTGCTTGAATTTAAGGATTATAGCGCTCTTGTGCACCTTCTACAGCGATTTTGTGCGCCTTCGAGGCTGCGACAGGCATTCATTATTGCGTGCGAGGAGGAGTTTGGGTGTGGCGGTTCGTGATGAGAGCTTAGATGAGGCCATACCTTCAGACGACGATATTGAAGTCGTTCATCTTGCTTTGTTGGTGAGAAACAGGCTTCCCAAAAAGAGGAGGATTGGGGTCAAGCTGTTTAAACGATCGCTAGATCCAAAGACGAATGAACCTCTACGCCAATTTCTGATGACCTTTGGGATAGCAAACCGTTTTGGCAGCACGGTTATTTTTGCGAGATAAATCGTCATCAGATCTATTCGACGGCAACACATGTTTTACAAAGGTCGGCAATCGGCGACTTTGTTGAAGCACTGAAATCAGCAGGCGTTCGTCCCGCAAAGAAAAAGGCGGTTCGCGATGCCAACGACGAACAAAAACTCCTGACGTTGTCAGAGGGCTTGATGGAAGCCGATTTTGTTAAACTGTTTGGTGCGTTGAGAAAAATTCATGGGAATGTCACTAATACAAACAACTCAGCCATCCGCCAAGGACTACTGGCTCGTGGCTACGCTCAACTGAATGCTCTGACTCGTCACCACTACTCATCCAGCGAGGAAGTCTTTGCTGCCCGCGCGATGTTGTTTGCTGAGCGAATGGTGAGCCAAGCCGATACCCCCGATGCCAAGATAGAGGCATTGTGGCATCGAGCGTACGTTCTTTCGATTGTTGGATTAGATGGCCTTGGCTGGAGTGACTTGGAGCAGATTCGGGAAATGCAAGGCGGCGAGGTCGATCATGATCAAGCCAGTAAGTTCTCAAAAGCCGAGCAGTGGAAGCAACTGGTGGAACCGTTCATTAAATGGGATTCGCAAGCGCTGATCGAAGTGGGGGATCAGCACGAAGAACTGCGATCATGGTCACGACGACTCGCTTTCCAGGTGATCGACGCCAACCGTTACACCGGAAAAGTGTTCGAAGCCGCTACCGAATTCGCCTCTGAAATACCCGCCGACTATGGCATGTTTGCCGAGATGACAAAGTACCATGCGATACAGCTTTGTCGAACTGGCGCGAGGTTGGGTCCACAGGCGTTTAAGCAGTTATTGTCGGAAAGTCTTGATTCGCTTGAGGATCTTCCGGGCGACGTCAAGGAGCTCTTACCAGTCGACGAGCAACGGCGAGAATTTGCTCAGGAGGTCGTTCCCGATTTAGATCTGAATGCTTTATTCACCACACTCAACGCTCATATTTCCGGCAAGTTAGAAGAATCGAGGCGAGATTGTACGAACGGGTTGTCTTGGTCGGTCCTGGGACGCTTGATTCTGGAAGAGCAATTTTTGCAGGCTGCGCGTGTTTTGAAAGCTGCCAGGGTTGGAACGGAAACCTCGAATGATCACTTGGTTGATCAATTAGTTTCAGTGGTAAACGAGCATCGATACGCCGACTACATTCGCTGCTTGAGGTACCGTCCCGATACTCAAACCAAACAATGTTGGGAACACCTAAAAAAACTGAAAGTGCGAGATCCATCGTGGAAAATGCGGCCGATGAGTTTGAGATACTTTCTCTGTGCCGAACGGGTTGACCGGAAATTAGCATTGAAATTCTGGAAGGAGATCGGGCGAAACTTCACGACCGTCGACTACAACAGGTACCTTTTTCCAGATGACCCAAATATTCAGGGGAATACCAAAAAGCACTTTTCAATAATGGGCAAGCGATTCACGATGTTTACCTCGTTCGGTGAAGCTGGCTTGCGAACGTGCATCGGTAACGCAATCAATCCCGACCAAGGACAATTGGAAGAATGGGAGGAAGGCATCAACAAGGACTCGTTGGTTTATTACTACTTGGGGCAGCAGTATCAAGGGATAAATTTAAGTGCCAATGCAGAACGGTGTTTTAAAAAATCCGTTGACCTTCTTCCCACGCTTGCAAGTGCATCTCTGTGGCCTTTCTTATGCAGCTAGAAGAAAGAGAGATAAAAATTATTTTACAGAAGCTCGCGAAGAGCGCAAAGGAAAGGATCGGCTGCTGAGTTGCAGAGTGTTGAGCCGAGTCTTCGCGTTCTTTGCGGCCTTCTGTTCAGTTTTCATCCAAAAACAAAAAAACGGGAGCTGTTCTGCGACTTCTCTGATTGAGGAACAGTTTGGGCTTGCTGAGAGGAACAGTTTGGGGACAACCACAAAGTTAAACGAAGCAAAAAACGCTGGAAAACCAACGGTGTTAAACTGGGTGAAATGGCTTCTGGTTTGTGGGTGTCCCTAGGTGCCTTATCTTTTAGATCGCAGCGTTATCCGAA
>CAZKTR010000532.1:0-2686 GCA_964555525.1 uncultured Pirellulaceae bacterium | reverse complement strand
GATCGTGATCGATGCGCTCGGTGCCAAGGCGATGGTCGAAGGCCCTAACTTTTTCTTTGGCCGAAATCGTGAAGGTAATACCGACCGGTTGCGGGAACTCTGTGACGCGGCTGATGTTCGGCTGAAGATCGTGGTACCGCGAGAAGATGAAGGCGAATTGATTTCCAGCAGTCGCGTGCGGCGGTTGATTCAAGCCGGCGATGTTGATACGGCCGTAACGATGTTGACTCAGCCGTATCGAATTCGCGGGATGGTCACCCACGGTGCAGCTCGAGGCGGCAGGATTGGTTTTCCAACGGCAAATTTGGATGCGATCGATACGCTGATCCCTGCGATGGGCGTTTATGCTGGTCGGACTTATGTCGATGGACGCTCTCATTGGTCGGCAATCCATATCGGTCCTAACCCGACTTTTGGGGAGTCTCATCGTAAAGTGGAATCTCATTTGTTGAATTTTGAGGGTTCTATCTACGGAAAGTCGATCGAGGTTGATTTTGTTAGCCGACTTCGCGATATTCGCCAATTCGAATCTGCAGAAATGTTAGTTCAGCAGCTAAAATCCGACGTCGATTCGACACGTAAGATTGCGAGAAATTTTGGCGGGTAGTTGTTATGCCCAAGTACTTAGAAACAGATTGAGTAACGAATGAATGTTGACTGGAAGCGATTTTGCGAAGTTGTAAATGCGGCCGAAAATATTATCTTGACCAGCCACATTCGCCCTGATTGCGATGCATTGGGTAGTTGCTTAGGCATGGCTGGTATCTTGGAAGCGTTGGGCAAGAAGGTTCGCATTGTGTGCGGCCAAGCGGTACCGCCAAACTTGGCGTTCATTGATCCCGATAAGCGAATCATGTGCATCAATGAAGACATCCAACCGTCCGACTTGGCCGACGCGGATCTGCACATGATTTTGGACACCAGTGCTTGGGTTCAGTTGGGCCCGATGGCGGACGTGATCAAAGCATCGACGTATAAAAAAATTATCTTCGATCACCACGTTGGCGAAGACGACATCGATGCAGAACTGTTTAAGAATACAACTGCCGAAGCCGTGGGCCGGATGTGTGTGGAAGCAGCCGAGCATTTGGGTGTTGCACTAACTCCTGAGATTTCGACTCCGTTGTTTGCTGCACTTTCAACCGACACCGGTTGGTTCCGTTTTCCGTCGGTTAAAGAATCGACTTACAACGCCGCGGCCAAGTTGGTTACCGGTGGTGCGAATCCTTCAGAAATCTATGGCCATTTGTACGAACGCGAGACGGTCGGGCGAGTTCGTTTGCGCGGTACGGTTTTGGCTCGCGTGCAAACCGAGATCGGTGGCCGGTTTGCGCATACTTATATTAAGCCCGAAGATTTTGCGAATACCGGTGCCGAGCAAACTGATACTGAGGACTTGATTAACTTGGCCTTGGAGATCGAGGGGACTCGGTTTGCAGTGATTTTGGTCGGTCAGATCAAAGGTGGTTACAAGTTGAGTTTCCGCAGTCGTTGCGATTCGCACGCGAACGTGGTTGCGGCTGAGTTTGATGGTGGTGGCCACAAGGCGGCAGCGGGTGCGTTTATCGAAAGCGATGATTTCGATGCCGTTCAAAAGCAAGTCTTGGATCACGTCCGCAAAGTTCTAACTGCTGAATTTGGCGCGTAACATTGCGAGTAACTTCGCGGTTTGGCAGTATGGAAATCAAAGACATAAGATTCGTGACGCTCGCCGGGCCCGGTTCGGCTGAGCTGGAGTCCGCGTTTGCAGCGGTCGGTGGCTGTTTGAGTGTCTGCGATTTGAAGGATGGGGCTGGCCGATCAAGTCACCCCAATCGTGATCATGCTGATTTCGCCAATCGCGTTTTGACGGGTGACATTGATACGGTCGTATTCGTGACCGGAGCAGGTACGCGAGCAATCATTGAATCTGCTTTACAGACCGCGCCACGGCAGCGGTTTTTGGATGGTTTGTCAGATATCCGAACGGTCGCTGGTTCGACCGCGGCGATGCAAGTCTTGCAAGAGTTTGGAATTCGGTCGACGGTTTCTATGGTTGGCGGGTCGGTCGAGGAACGTGATAGTAGCGATCCCGCTGACTTGGCGGTTTGGCGTCAGGTTTTGATTGCGGTCGATCGTCAAGGGTCCAGTGTAAATCAGAACATTGCGTTGGAGAAAACAGCCGATCAATCGAGTTTGATCGCAGGACTCGAATCGCGAGGAGCACGGCTGACGCCTTTGGCTCCCTTTAGTGACAAGCTGCCGGACAATCCTTCGGCAGCTATCGATCTGTTTGAGCGAATTGATGCAGGCGAGTACCACGGATTGATTTTCTGTGACGCGGTTTCGACGGCACGGTTTGTCTTTTTGGCAGAGCGATTTGGGCGAGTCCGTTTGACGAACCATTTGCTAGATGACCACTTGGTGATTTGTCAAACCGCTGACGCGGCTGAGATTTTGCAAGATCATGGATTTGCGCTGGATTACGTTCTCAAAGCAATATCCCCCGTCGCGGTGGTGGCCGAAATCGGTGATAATCTCGCGTCGATACAAAAACAAAAACACCTTATACGAATCAATATGTCTGGTCCCGCAACAAGCCCCGCCGATCCTCAGGCTCCTTGGTACAACAACCCGTTTATGAAAGCCTGCCGCGGTGAGCCCACCGATGTGACTCCGATTTGGATGATGCGGCAAGCGGGGCGGT
>CAZKTR010000531.1:0-2695 GCA_964555525.1 uncultured Pirellulaceae bacterium | reverse complement strand
AGATCGGCTTTAACGTGGACGAATGCAACCAATGCGGCATGGCTTGGTTTGACGCAGGCGAACTGGCGGCGATTCAGTTGTCCTTTGAAGATCGTCCTCAAACTGCGGAGTTAAACAAGTTTCGTAATCGGCTGCAAAACATGACCGATCAAGAACGAACCGAGTACGAACAAAGGATTGCGGAACTGCGAGACCTAGGCACGCCGATGGAACAGGCAACTCTCGAAGCCACCGCCGAACTGACTTTCTTGTATTACTGGTTAAACTAGTAACCAGAGTTTGTAGTAATGGCTTTAGCCTTTATTACGCAAAACGTTTAGGCAATTCAATTCGGAGAGATTTCGCCTGAAAGTGGTGCTTCAAACACAGCGTAAAAAACAACGCAAAGCCTCTCACAAACCGTCTTAATCCAATCGCTTCAGGTAGATATTTCTAAACCGATACGTCTGCCCCTTTTCGCCGTGGTGTTGGATACCGATAAACCCTTTCGCGTCGGTATCGTCTTCGATGTCGGTGACTTTGATTCCGTTTAGTTCAATCGTGATTTTGTTACCACGGCAGGTGATTTTGTATCGGTTCCAATCATTTCTTTTGAGGGCGTTTCGGATTTTTGGTTTAGCAAAAAAGGCTTGCGATTCCTTTTCGTATTTAGCTAAATCATCGACTTTGACCTTAGACCGGCCCTTTTTAACTGGCCAAACCCACCCGCGCCGGCCTTCATCGTACAGCCCGGCCGACCAACAACGATCCGATCCATCGCATTCGGCTTGATAGCCGTACACTTTGTTCGGTTTCACATGACACCGAAACATGATCCCTGAATTTGCTTTGCCTTGGGGCAACTTAATGTCAGCAACGAGCATAAAATCAGACACCGGTTCCTTACTGACCAAAAAGAATTTCTTATCTGCTTTTAAATGGACCTCGTGGCCAACCACTTCTACTTCGCCGTGATCGTATGGGTTTCGCCAAGCATCCAGTTCTTTTCCGTTAATCAACGATTCGTAACCTGCTTTAGCCATTTGTTTTGCCAGTTGTCGATTTTCGTTGGTGTTGACCGTGTATTCCTTGGTCGACAGCGGCCAATCGTCGGTCCGGAAAACAGAAGCCGGTAACCCCGCCGAGTTAACCAAGTTAGCGCCTTCGGGATTGGCCGCCCAAGCGTAACGGACAGCGACCGGTTGCGAGACGTTACTGCTACTTACACGTATTGAATCGGCCGAAACGATTTCCGCTTTGGCCCAGTGCCACTTTTGATCTTTGCCCGCGATTTCAAAACGTTTCAATTCTCCTTTATCACGAGCCTGTAAACCTGAACCAACGTGCGTAAAGGAAACCACCATGTGATCGTTCTCAATTTCATGAGCCTTGTACAGCGGCGACGAAAACACTTTCACATCTTTACCGTAGTGCTGCTTCAAAGCCAGTAAAGCCAACCGGCGTCCTACCTCTCGCTTATTGGGTGGATGAATATTTTTGGCCTCGCCAATATCATTGATCACCGCGATACCGCTACGAGAAACCGTCTGAGAAACTTTCGTTTGTATCGATTGCAATTCCGCCCAATCATCCGCAACGCCCGGCTGCGTACTTGGCTTGCGATAGTTCGCCAATTGCACAATATAAAATGGAAACTCGTTGCCCCAACGATCACGCCAATCTTTGATCAATGCCGGCAACAAACTTTCATACTCGGCGGCTCGTTTAGAATTTGATTCGCCCTGATACCAAATCGTGCCCGCAATCGCATAGCGCGTCCACGGAGCAATTTTTTGGTTAAAGATAGCGCCAGGATAGGCGGTGTCGAGTCGCGGTTCCACCTGAAGTTTCGGTTTTCGCGGCAGTTTTGGCTTCTTTCCTGCGGGAGTTTCGGCGATGATCTGCGCTCGCTTCTGTTCCCATTTTTCGACGGCGTGGGCTAAGTTCTCTTTCGCCGTCGTTACGTTATAGCTGTCAGCTCGATCCTTCCACGCCATCAACAATGGTTTGGCGCCACGGACGGTTTTGAGTTTTTCAATGCTGGTAAATGCTTCTGCTCGTTTCCCACCCCATGACGTATCGATCAAACCAATCGGAACGTCCAACGCGTCGGATAGTTCTCTGCCAAAATGAAATCCTACCGCAGAAAACTGTGCTGCAGATTCCGGCGTGCAAACCTGCCAGCTACCTTGGCAATCAGACTGAACCGTCGCAGCAGTTTTTGAAGCGGTTTTAAACAGCCTAACCGACGGCAAACCCGCCTGTTGAACGATTGGATCTTTGACCTTGGCAAGCGTCCAAGCCATATTGGATTGGCCCGAACACATCCAAACTTCACCGACAAGCACATCCTTGACGTCAATCCGGCCACCTGCGGAATCGGTAACCATCAACGATCTGGGGGCAGCAGCGACCGCAAGCGGCGCCAGTGTCACTTTCCATTGGCCGTTCGCATCTGCGGACGCTTTAACGGTTTGATCGGCAAAGGCAACCGTCACTGTAGATTTCGGCTGAGCTGTCCCCCAGACACTTGTCGGCTTGCCGTGCTGCAACACCATGTGGTCTGCAATCGGCGCAGCCAAAGTTAACGTTTGAATCTCTGAATCCTGTTGAGCGTCGCAAAACGCCGGAAAGATCAATAACAGTACAAGCAGCAAACAGTTCTTCATTGGATTACCTTGAAACTAGAAACGACACCGTTGTAACAACCGAGCTA
>CAZKTR010000530.1:0-2696 GCA_964555525.1 uncultured Pirellulaceae bacterium | reverse complement strand
TTCCAAGGCTCCGCCTTGGAACGCACTGTCTTTGTGGCTCTGCCGCGTCCCAGATAGAACCAAAAAATATAAGCACGGGTTCGCGTTAGCGAGCCGGTGCTTTTTTTATTGGTATGATAACGCTGCACAATCATCGCTTCCTTCCACCGTCTCTTCCATGCTCGCAACAATCGAACAGCGTCTCGTTGGAGACATAACCCCATACGAGCGTTCCATTCTCCGCCACGGCGCGGTTTGGTTTTTCCTGCTGCTGCTCAGCTATTACATTATACGACCCATTCGCGAACAAATTGGTTCGACATATGGAATTGAGAACCTATCGTGGATGTTTGGAGCCACTTTTGGCGTGATGCTGATTGCGATTCCCCTGTATTCGATACTGGTTGGGAAATTCCATCGCAAAAAATTAGTGCCATCGATTTACGTCTTCTTCGTGGCGTGCTTGATTACGTTTTGGTTGGCGATGACTAGGCTTCCAGAGTCTTGGCAGGTTTCGGTTGCCAGCGCATTTTTTGTGTGGGTCAGTGTCTATGGGTTGTTCATTGTTTCGTTTTTCTGGAGCGTTGTTAGCGACATGCTATCGACGGCTCAAGGTCGACGGATTTTTGGCATCATTGCTGGTGGAGGGACTTTCGGCAGCATGGTCGGTTCACAGATTGCAGCAAGATTTGTTGAGGGCATCGGCGTTGCGAATCTGTTGCTGATCCCTACAGTCTTACTCGTGTGCGCTTTACTGGTTTACTTGTCGATGGAAAAAAGCTTTCGGTTGTTCAAACCAGAAACCGAGCAAAACCAAGGCGCAGGCAAGGCTACCGGCGGGAACCCATTTGCGGGTTTTACTGCCGTGTTTAAATCAAAGTATCTGTTTTTGATCTTCCTGTTTACTGTCTTTTGGGCGACTTGTGCAACGACTGTCTATTTTCAGCAGGCCGAAATTGCGGAGGCTGCGTTCGCCGATGCGCCATACGAAGCGTCACTGATTAAAGACGCAGACAGCCTCGACCCGGAACAGCTTGCTGCCGAGCACGAAAAACTGCAAAAGGCTGCTTCAAGCCAAGCGAGCACCAAGTACTTTGCTAACGTCAGTTTTGCGGCGTCCTGCGTGACGATGGTTTTTCAGTTCTTTATCGTTGGCTGGCTGATGAAGAATGCCGGGCTCGGACTCACTTTAGCCGTGTTACCGATGACTTATGTTATTGGGATCTCGGCGTTGGCATTTTCGCCGACCCTTGCAGTGCTGGCAGTCGTAGTAGTACTGGGTAGGTCTGTCGAGTACGGGATCTGCAACCCGGCTCGCGAGGTGTTGTTCACGGCGGTCAATCGAGAGGAACGCTATAAGGCCAAAAGTTTTATTGACACCGTCGTCCGTCGTGGGGGCGATTCGGCGTCCGGCGGACTCTACCACGCCGCGCGGGAGTGGATGGGCGTGGCGATGACTACGGTTTCTTTCGTGATGATTCCGGTCGCCGTCGCGTGGATTGGTTTGTCGTTGTTTATCGGAAATGAAAACCGTAAAAAAACGCAGGCCAATGAACAGACGTAGGTCGTTGTCCGGTTCAGGTAATTAGCGAACGGGTCGCCACTTTGGCTGGTCGGGGTTGTCGGCTGCATTGGTGTGGCGATCAGCATCGCGATCGTATTGGTAATTGCGATCGTTTGAGTTATCCCGGTCGTTGAATTGCGAGAATTTCGCGCCGCGGTTGTAAGTGCCGTTTCGTTGCCACGCTTCTTCACGTTCCCGAGACGAATCCTCGAGCGATTCGAGGTCGGTGTTTACATAACTGCTGCCGGAGTCGCTCCAGCGATCGTCTTGCAGAGTCCAGTTGATGACGGTTGGATCTTCGGCGGAGTAGTCTGCCGTTGGTGGTTTGATCAAAACATCGCTGGAAGTTGTCAAAGTACGACCGTCTGGGGTAACGAAGCTCACGTGTACCAGCAAACGAGCCCGGCGTGGGACGGATTCACCCCATGGCAAGTGCAACAGGATACCGTCGGTGGCTTCGTTTTTGTCCACGAAGAATAATTCGGTTTCACCAGCAAGGAAACGCCAGAATCCGACTCGTTGCCGTTGTTTCGGATCGATCAAGCTAACCGTTAGCTCGCCACCTTGAAGCACGATTTGGCCATTGGCGTCTTTGGTTTGCAACAGCAAGTTCAGACCGTCATCACCAGGTGAATCGTTGACGTCTTGTCCTGAAGTCATCGAGCGATTGACGATGATTTCGGTCGGTGAGCCTTGGTTGGTGACGTTGCGATTGTCATCGTAGCTTCTGCCGAGTGTTACCGATGCTTGTCGTGCAGGAACCGTTCGCCGGTTTGTGCCAGGTAGGTTCAGCTCAAAGTCGTCGGTGTCGCGGTCTGGTCGGTTTCTTGCGTCGTTAGGAAGCGGTAGGCTCTCTTGGCTCGGGTTGGATGGCACTTGTGGCACGGAATGAAGATCAGGCACTGAGTCAAGTGCTCGAATGTTTCCGTCGATGGATTCATCAATTTGGTTTCCTTGGGCGGGTAGGTCGAAGTTCTGCGATGACTGAATTAACGTGCCTTGCGGGGCATTCAATTGAGGGGAAAGGTCATTGATGATAATGCCAGGTTGGTCGGAATAGCTTTGGACGGGCGCGCCGTAAATGACAGTTCCCGGCTGGTAGGATTCAGTGTTTGGTTGGTAGATGCCGCCGCCGGAGATGATTTCTCCGCCG
>CAZKTR010000529.1:0-2715 GCA_964555525.1 uncultured Pirellulaceae bacterium | reverse complement strand
GGAGCTACCGCTGCAGCTTGATTGCACGATGCACACTGAGCTTGAGCTTGGCTTTGGAAAGCAAACAAGCAGCCAACAGCAACAAATAAACAAGCTTGTAATTGAAGTCGCATTGAAAATCCTTTTTCATTCACGAAAAAACATCAGGAGGAAGTCAGTGCTTCGGCGATCTCCACCGCCGCAAAATATAATCCTGTCGTTATTGGCGGTTATACCGGCAGTTGGATCTTGCTAGCTATTGAAATGACTGCTGCGTGCATTGTTCGCAGTACCGCATCTAGGTGGAATCTGTCCGAAGTGATTCGTTTGCTGACTACCAATCCCAAGAAAACCGAAGCCTTCATCTTCGCGGTTTTTATTTGGAAGTCGTCGATCAAGTTCCAATTTTGCCGCCAATCAGCGAGCATATCGCTCAGTACCACGCCACCAAGCGTGACCAATAACGTTTGCATTTGCAACATTTGAGTTTAGACTGCACGTTTCGCGTCGAATCGAGGAACAAATGAACTACTCCACGAAGCCAATGTTTTTGGGACTGATTATTGCTTTTCTGTTGGGTTCTTTTGCTTGCGCCCAAGACATTGATCCTCGCGGGATTTACTTCAATCGTTTTGTAGGGCAGTTCAATGGCACCGAATGGTTCCAGGTCACGCCCGTCGCTGGATCCACAACGCAATATAATATCCGCGATATTTTCGGCGGCGGATTTTTGGGAACCGTTTCCGCCGATGGCACCGTTCTAATTCCCAATGCGTCGATGGACGGTTCTTTCGGAGACGCCGACAACTTTGTTGTTTTTCCGTTCAACGGTGCTTTCACATTCACAAGTAATCGCGTGCCGACAACCACCGTAGATTTTCCACTGACTCTCGAAAGCCCCCGCTCTGCTAACCCGCTGCTGAGCGGAGCTTGGTCCAATACATTGAGGCGAATCAATCCGGAGACTGGCCAAGTGGTTGGTTCGGGTACAGAAACCATCACCATCTCGACCAATGGAAACACAATCCGCATCACAGACCCCAGTGGATTGTTTTTCCAAGGGGTTTTTGAGGATGGCTTGACTGCCGGATTCCGAGCAATCAGCAATCCAGTTTTCCAGCCTCCAACAGGGATCTATGCTTCGTACCCAGGTTCATCAACGAATATCGGGCAAGACTTGTTGGGCGAGTTGAACATGCTGAACATCAACCAGTTTCGCGCTTCGTTCCTGCTTCAGTCCCGTACTGGCCTGGGCAATCAGACTCAGACACTTTTTGAATTCGAAGCCAGTCGCATCAACCCCTTGACGCCTGGAGACGTTAACGGCGACGGCGTGATCGATGGAACAGATGAGTTCTTTGTCGAGGAGCAACAAGGCCTCACCTTTGAAGACGACGGCTACAACCTTGCTGCGGATGTCAATGCCGATGGCGTGATTGACTTTCAAGACCAGTCGTTATTCTGCGTCTTGGGTGACGTCAATTTGGACGAACAAATCAACTTTTTGGATATCGCGCCCTTTGTGTCGGCTCTTGCAGGTGGCGTTTACTTTTGCGAAGCGGACATCAACATTGACGGTGTCGTAAATTTTTTAGACATCGGTCCGTTTATACAACTTCTTAGCGGCGGAAACTAACGGATCAGAAGCGCGGTAGCATGAGCAGAGTGGCTCCCATTCACATCGGTGCGTCGCCAGCGTCCCACAGCGCATGGCCGACAATGTGAAGCTTGGTTGATCGGTCGGCACGTAAGACAGGCCGAAGGCGCCGGAGGCAACGTCGCCACCGACACTCTACGGCAACTCAAATTCAAAACGCTGACCAGACCAGCCATTAGCTTGGTCTCGCCCTTCGACAAAAACAGTTGTCGTGTTTTCCGGCAATGTAATGACATGCGATCGAGTAAAAGGCTGCTCGCTGGCGTGGTGATGACCAAGAATCCGAATGCCAAGTTCATTGCCCTGACCGTCGAGTACTCGCCAAGCGTCGGCGTAACGCTGCGGCGAGTCGTAAGGACTCGACAACGTCACGTTGAATTGCCAACGTTGGTTGTTGAGCGACTTGGCCTTAACCTTCATCACCTTAGGGAACTGGTCTCCGTATACTGGAACAGCAGTTTCTTCCGTTGCTGGTGTTTCGTCGGGAGTGTTCTCAGGCGTTTCAGCTGGCGCAGTTGCTTCTTCAACATCAACAGCCCCCGAACCAGCACTCGTTTCCTCATTCACCTGCTGCGCGGCAACGATGTCGCTCGGAAATTGTTGATCCGGGTTGTTACAACCGAGCAAAGGCAGGGTAACAATTACGACGCAGATGAAAAGTCTGATTGAGTTCATTGGTTAGGCTGGAGGTTATTAGACTGGAGACTGGAGGTTGTTAGGCCGGAGGCTAAAATACATGGCATAGCTTATCCGATCCCGCGCGGTTCGTCCAAGCAAACGATACTTAATTCACCTCCAGTCTCCAGCCTCCCTACCTCCAGCCTAAAAAACAAACTGGTCATCCACGAAATCGACCGTTAACTCGTCTTGCCCTTCAGCAGTCGGTTTCAACAGGTGAGTCGCTAACGGATTCTCAATACTACTCTGGATCGTTCGCTTCAGCGGTCTGGCTCCGTAGGCCGGATCGTAACCTTGCTCAGCGATCGCGACACGAGCAGCTTCGGTGATCGTCAACTTGCGACCCAACTTTTCGACTCGGCGGACAAGCGATTTCAATTGCAAGTCAACGATCGAACGGA
>CAZKTR010000528.1:0-2717 GCA_964555525.1 uncultured Pirellulaceae bacterium | reverse complement strand
CAATTTATTGTGTACCTGTCGCAAACACAGTATCGGTCGGTGTGCAACACCATGACCTGTGTTAAACACTTCTGGCGCGAGCTGATTGTCTTGCGCGACATGAGCCAGTGGAACATTTATCACCGAGTTCGGAAAGGCATTCGGCGTCGACATAGCGGGATGCCTCAGAACAAATATTCTATCGCTTCGGAGGAGCTGATATCGATGTCTCGACACTTCGACGACACCCCATTCGCGCAGGCGCTGCTCTCGTGCATTCTCTGCGCGTGGTGGGGGATGCTGCGCAAGTCTAACGTGACGGACGACGAGGTTACATGCTCGCCCAGTTCACACTGTTTGACGGGGGGAGATATTACGGTAGACTCGTCAAGGTATATGCTGCGGGTTCGTGTTGGTTCCACCAAGAACAACCAGTTCAAGGAGCGACGCGTTGAGGTGCTCCTGCATGGGCACCAGGGTCATCCCCTGGACCCGGTAGCTGCGTGGGAGCGGCACGTGCGATCCAGCGAGCTGCCGCCTACCGCACAGGCGTTTGCCTTTATGGAGGCAGGGGTGGCACACCCCCTACGATATGGGACCCTCCGGTCGGCGCTGAAATTACTGTTTCAATCCCTCGGGGGGGCACCTTCTGCTGTGTCATCCCACAGCCTTCGGCGCGGCGGGGCTACGTTTGCCTGGCACAGCGGTGTGCAGGAAATACTACTACAGGCCCACGGAGACTGGCAGTCTATGTGTTATCGGGACTACATAGATGCCTCTCAAGAGGCACGCCTCACCGCGACTAAGCGCATGTTTCAGCGCATCGTGGAGGGAACACCAACGGTGATGTTCCCTGCGTTGGCTCCTGTGGAACACGTGGTGCCTGAGCCGGCGCAGCACTTTCAGCCGGTTAGTGCACAGCAGCAGCCACCAGTCGAGTCTACATACGAGACTAAGGAGCCCGATCAGGCTGAGGCCGGTGAGCCTATGTTGGTTGAGTCGTTTACAGAGCTACTGCACTCGCACGAGGAGGTAGATATGGTCATTCTCTAGAGTTACTGCACCTAGTATAATCAGGCATCGATGCCTGCCCAGTGCGCGTGGTACTCGTAACAACTGGTACTTGTAACAACTCGTGAGGGACCACCATGAGGCGGTTTCTGTAGCTAGGTTTCCGAACCTACGGTCACGAACAGCAAAGTCCTAACCAGTAGTTCAACGCCTATATTGCTGTGGGACAGCGGTCAGTGTGGAGAACACCAAGGCTCTGGAGTGATTTTCACAGACAACCTTCACCTATTAGCGCTCGGCACTGAGACCGGGACGGAGGATCCCTACCTACGACAGCGAAGGACAAAAGAGAGTCATAAGAATGTATTGAGCGCGAGAGCGGCGCACCTCTGCACCGTTTTCACGGAGTGTGAGCTGTAGGAGCTCCTGTACTGCTCGTCCCAGCCTCGTCGTTCATGTCACCGAGCATGGCGTTCCCGTGTTCTGATAACGACGGTCTCGCTTGGAGTTAAGTGATGTGGTACTGTTGAGCTGAATATCTGCGCGGTAGGGCACAGTGGGCGTAGCGGACGACTGGTTACAACAGATTCACAGACCACGTCCGTCTAGCAGTACATGGCACTGGGATAGACGCTCCGGAGCCTCACTTACGACCTCAAGGCCTACAGCAGATGCATATGTTGCTGTTGCTCTGAGAGCACCGTCAAGGAAGATCTAATGCGATGCGGATGGCTACTTACAAGGCGAAAACGTGGCAGACCTTGCCGCCAGCCGGGACTGTTTGCGCAGCTATCCTACCGCAAGCGCCTACACAGCATACAATATCTACGGAACAAGGAGCACTAACTCGAGTGTTAACAGGCGGTCTCCTGGTTTCAGGGGCAGCGGGGGTTTCTGGTCCCTCGTGACCCTTCGTGGTCGCCATACTGCCGCCAGCAGCACATGCAAACAGCTAGAGAGCCAATCTCATTTCAAGGGAATACAAGCATGGCTGCGGCGGCAGGATTGCCCCCGATGGCCACTAGGGCCGCCCTCAGCCACTAATACGCTGAGTGCATTCATGCTGATCAGTCTCAGGCGTGTCCGTGTGATCGGGAGCAGAAAGGAATAATTCTCGGGTTTCTCTCGTTAGGTCGGAAACTTTTTGTGCACTACCATCCACCATCAGTAACCCTGGCAAAATGTACGAATTCAGGTTCTCAATGTACGGGAAAATCGTACATTCCGTACATTTTACAGTACATTTGCCAGGGTTACTGATAACCCTGGCAAAACCAACTAAACATGTGAAGTTAGGTCCATCTGCTGAATCGTACTTGAAGAGAAGCACAGCTCCCTGCGACGCTGCGCGCACTAGCCCGTGCGCTACTCGGCACTTGCCGCATTCGCATATCAGTAGAAAAGAAGACCAAGTCTCCAGAAGACATCATTCACCATGGCCCTGACACCTTCCCAGCCGGGGCACAAACGCAGCTCCGCACGCCACGCAGCTGATACCCGCCCCACAAGCCGCCTGCGTCACACCATTCCCACCACATCATTCCACAGCCAGCCCATCTCCTTCTCCCAAACATCTCCACAGCCTCAGCATCATTCCAGCCTCCCGCTCCAGCTCTCCGACCCTCACAGCTACCCACCTCTCCAATCACGTCATACAACTCCCCCACACCACAACTCCAGCTTCCACCCATTACTCACCCAGATCCTCGCCATGTCAACGCCACCTC
>CAZKTR010000527.1:0-2724 GCA_964555525.1 uncultured Pirellulaceae bacterium | reverse complement strand
CCGTCTCCGCCGTCTCCGCCACCGCCTACGCCGCCGCCAGTACCGCCGCCGCCAGTACCGCCGCCATTTCCGCCATCAACAGCACCACCGCCGCCACCATCAGCGCCACCGCCATCAGGAGGAATAAGATCAAGGAGGTCTTGGATCGTCTGAGCTGGAAGCTGTGCCGACAGTCCGACAGTCAAACTGCCAACAAACAACACACATAAACAATGTTTTAGAAAACGCTTTAGGCTTGATGAAAACATGTAAATCAATCGCTTTAGACTATACTGAGCGGTCTTCCAAAATTCGTTGGCCTACCACTAAAACCACAAACAACACTGAGCGCAAATTGCCTGACAACTTCTTGCTAGTTGGTTTTTCGACCAACCGAGGCCTTAAAACCGCTAGGAAGCGGAGTAATCGCCAAAATACGCGACCGACAACAGATCGCCAACCTGAATAATCCGCATTGTCTTTCTATTTTAATGTTACAAAAAGAACATCTGCGGGTCAAAAAAACGAAACCGAACCGGCCCAAGGCGAGTTTGATAGTAGGCTGCAATCCGCATCCCTTGGAACAATACGAATCTGTAAGAACCCCCAAGGTCGTTGTTTTATCAGAAATAGCGAACTCATGGGTTTTTGCTTAGCTCCTACATATTTTCAAAAACGCTAGGCTGAATTAGAACACGAATTTAGCCAGCTTAGACTAACCCTCCACCTCTGTTAGATAGCATTCAATGATCTCAATTTCTAAACTTTCTTCGGCCTTGGTGGTCACAGTTTTGACTTTGCCCATTTGTTCAGTTTTTGCGAGCCCGCAAGAGGACTCCATTCCTGATCGCCCAAAGACAGAGATGATCTTGCCAGAGACTACGGTGGCCATGGTTCAACTGCCCGACTTTCAGTCTGCAGTTGAAAAAATGAGAGACACTGGGGCGGGCAAAATGATGGCCGATCAAGCGGTTGCATCGTTGGTCGATGGTCTTTGGGAGGAAGCTGAAGCGGCTTACGACGATGTCAAAGACGAAGTGGGCATTGAGCTTTCGGACCTAACGTCGCTGCCTAGTGGCGAAATCACTCTCGCCGTGATCGCACCTCGGCGCTCAAATCCTGAGTACATGGTCATCATGGATCTGAACGAGGAAGAAGGCGTACTTGATCGAGTCATGGAACGCGGCCGTGAAATGCTTCCACCAGACGAGGAAGGCGAAGGCGACGCCGACGATGTTGAAAATGAAGACGGTTTTAAAATCGAATCATTCAAAGTTGACGGAAGGCGAATTCATTTCTTTCAACATAAAAACACCGTCGTGGCCTGCACCTCCATTTCGGAACTCGATGATCTAATTTCGCGTTGGATGGGCCGCGAAGTCGAGAAGACTCGCCCGCTTACTTCCAATCGAAAATTTGTCACCATCATGAAACGTTGTGCGGGCACGCAAGATCTAGACCCTGAGTTTCGTTTTTTCGTTGACCCAATCGCGGTTGCCAAGAGCAGCACTCGGGGTAACGCCAGCGCGCGGTTTGTGATCAACCTGCTACCGTTGCTTGGCTTTGACAGCTTGTCGGCAGTAGGCGGAGCAACGTTCTTGGACGAAGAAGAATACGAATCGGTGATGCATGCCCACGTGCTACTCACCAACCCTCGAACTGGCATTTTTGCATTGCTGGCATTTAGACCGACCGAGTACGAACCGGAAGAGTTCATCCCACAATCAGCCGTCAATCATATGATGGTCAGCTTGGACGCACCGAAAGCGTACGCTGAACTGACCAAGATCGTCGACTCATTCATGTCACCCGGTGACTTTGAAAACGTCGTTGACAAGAATGTCAACCAAGAACTAGGACTCGACCTAAAACAAGACATCATTGACTCGATCGATGGCCGAATCACTTGGTTCCAATGGATCGAAGAGCCTGCCATCCTCAATGGCATTCGATCGGGCATGGCCTTTCGGCTTAAGGACCCTGAGAAGTTTACAATGTTGATGGACAAAATGACAGAACGACTCAACGATGACTTCGAAGGCAAAGACCAGTCCATAGAAAAACGCGACTACCGCGACGTCACGATATACGCTGAACCTCGGTCCAAAGTGGATGACCGCAATCAGCGTATGAAAGAAAGAATGGAAAAAGCAGGCCGCCGTGGAAGACGTAGAAACAAAAATTCTGAACCAAAAGTGCGAATGGACAGGCGGATTGAATCTCCGCAAATGGCAGTCTTTGGCGATTGCTTGGTGATCTCACTCGACTCCAACGACTTGATGCAAAC
This sequence comes from uncultured Pirellulaceae bacterium, assembly GCA_964555525.1. Lineage (GTDB taxonomy): Bacteria > Planctomycetota > Planctomycetia > Pirellulales > Pirellulaceae > Mariniblastus. The sequence continues at coordinate 458 of CAZKTR010000527.1, read as the reverse complement.
GATGATCGATACCTTCCAAGGCGAAGGCGAACGCTTAGTCGACGACCGGAACTACTCTCGAATTGTCGACGAATCGCGGCGGTTGTTGAGCAACGAACTTCCGATGGCGAATTTCTACAGCGACCCTAGGCGTCAACTCAAATGGTTCTTGGAACTTGCCAACACAGACCAGACCAAAGAAGTTTTAAACAGCGTGGCCGAAGACAATAAATACTTATCGGGCGTAATGCAACGCTTAGAGGAAAATCCACTACCCCAGTTCGAACAACTCGAACAGTACTTCAGTCAATCGGGTGGCTTTATGTCCGACGACGATACTGGCCTGCACATGCTGTTCTTTACGCTCAAGTCAGAGGAATAGTAGCACAGTCAACTTGATGGGGGAGCGGAGTAAGAGGTGTTTCATTTGCCTCACTCCACTCGCCCACGACGAGTGTCAAGTAAATTCCTTTCTTGTG
>CAZKTR010000526.1:0-2724 GCA_964555525.1 uncultured Pirellulaceae bacterium | reverse complement strand
GCCCTGCAAGCAAAGCAGTCAAGGTACGTGCTCTTAAGGGTCTAAAGGACATGGTCTAAGCCAGTCTGATTACTGCTTAAAAGCAAACCATCGAAGGCCGCTTGATGATTCAAGCGGCCTTTTTTCGTTTTGAGTAGCGATAGCTTACCCCAAACGCGCCCAGCAAACCTGCATAACGATGAATTACCCCTAGCTTCCCTTCCCACACCAGACTGTTTTCTTAAGCTTCAACCGACCTGTTTGGCGAATGACACTTTTTTATGGGCCAAACGCCAACTTGCCACTAACTTTTAATTGGTACAGTTTTTAACCTCAGATGAACCCGAACTCTGGTTTCCGCTTTCTGCCGCGTTGTTCTTTTACCTGCGGCTCGCTTAAAGCGGTTCCTATCGCGCGAAGGTTAAATCCGGCGTGCCGGTTGGCCGACGACTGATCGGCTCAATGCGAATATTGCGGCGACCACCATAACGATTGCCGCCCCCTTAAATGTTATGTGTTACAACCGGCAAAACCCAAAATCTGCGGCAAAAAAATTACCGCCAGCACTACAGTGCCGAATCGACGGTCCAGCAACCTAGCGTGCCTTAACCCAACCACAACGCTTCATTCTGGCGACTATCCTTACCGTGCCAGTAAAGCCATGGCCGAGCTCTCAGAATCATCAGCTTTGCTGGCTTCAATGGGGCCAAAAGCAACATTGACGGTCCCTAAGTCGCAAGTATAGTTCAGCTCCTTCTGCATCTTGTCCCTCAACCTGCTGGCCATGCTCAACTACTTTAGACAACGCTCAGGATCGATCAAAAGCGATATCCTGTCCGGATTAACGGTTGCCCTAGCACTTGTACCTGAAGCGATTGCGTTCGCCTTTGTTGCGGGCGTCGAGCCCGTTATTGGTTTGTATTCAGCATTTTTCCTAGGGTTGATCACTGCGATCGTTGGCGGCCGACCGGGAATGATCTCTGGAGCCACCGGAGCAATGGCAGTCGTCATTGTTACCTTAGTGATGCACCACGGCGTGAACTTCCTGTTCCCGACCGTGATCCTGTGCGGCATCCTACAAATCGCAATTGGCATTGGCCGTTTAGGCAAATTGATTCGTATGGTCCCGCATTCGGTAATGCTGGGCTTTGTCAACGGACTGGCCATCGTCATTGGTATGGCTCAACTAGGCAGCTTCAAAACACTTTCAGCCGATGGTGTTTTGGAATATCTACAAGGCGCCCCGCTGTACTGGATGCTGGCAATGGTTGTATTGACCATGGCCATCATTTGGTTGTTGCCGAAAGTAACCCAAGCAGTACCAGCGTCGCTGGCTGCGATCCTGTCAGTCACGCTGATCTGTGCTGGTATGAATCACTATCATAAACAGCAAACCGGTGGGGAAGCGAACTTGTTGGCCACCGTTGGTGATATGCTGGCAACCAACGACAAGGCCAAAAAGATTGCAGAGATCAAAGGCGTCGATGCTCACGGACATCCAATCGCCATTGATGATTCGGCAACTCAGGATTCACACGAATCACAAATCACTCAAGCCGCACTCACACTACCGGCGACTCCAACCTCAGCAAACGAGAACGAAGTCGTGTTAAACGCTGATCAAGAAACTGCGATTGCCCAAGTGATGGCATCTGAGAGCGATTCCGCTTCGATCGCCGGTGGCTTGCCGATGCCGTACTTTTTGAATCCTGAAAACATTGTTCCTTTAAATTTCGAAACACTACGGATCATTTTCCCATACGCAATCGTGCTGTGCGGTGTGGGACTGATCGAATCGTTGATGACTCTAACACTGGTCGACGAAATCACAGAGACGCGCGGACAAGGCAATCGCGAATGCATCGGGCAAGGCACTGCAAATGTAATTTGCGGTTTGTTCGGTGGCATGGGCGGCTGCGCAATGATTGGACAGTCGTTGATCAACGTCAACTCGGGTGGACGCGGACGCCTGTCGGGAATTACCGCAGCGGTATGCTTGCTGGCGTTCGTGCTGTTCCTCGCTCCATGGATAACTCAAATTCCAATGGCCGCTTTGGTTGGCGTGATGTTCATGGTCGTGATCGGAACGTTTGAATGGGCGTCTTTGAAAATGTTCCGCCGAATTCCGAAAGCGGATGTTTTGGTGATGTTGTTCGTGACGGCTTATACCGTGTTCATGCACGATCTGGCTTCTGCTGTTATTTTGGGCGTAATCATTTCCGCACTAGTATTCGCTTGGAATCACGCCACTCATATGGGAGCCGACGTCAAGTACAACGAACATGGTAGCAAGATCTACCAACTGCACGGTCCACTGTTCTTTGCTTCGGTAACTTCGTTCAAAGACATGTTCACGATCCCAGACGATCCTGAAGACGTCGTGATCGACTTTTACTACTCCCGCGTGTACGACCAATCGGGACTGGAAGCCATCAATGGCTTGGCCGAGCGTTACCAAGCTGCGGGCAAGCGTCTTCACCTGACGCACTTGAGCCCTGAGTGCCGTGGCCTGTTGGACACTGCCGGTGATTTGGTTGAGGTAAACGTTTCCGAAGACCCACATTACCACGTGGCGTCGGATCGTTTGGCTTAGGCACACCGCGGCAACCAGCACAGCTTGTTTTACCGGCTTCGTTGGCAAAACGCATCAATTCGTGGCAAACTCAGCCGCTATCAGCCAACGCCTTTGTACCTAACGGCCCTGCATACTATATTAGTTGGAGTCGAGATTCTGGTTACACGAAT
>CAZKTR010000525.1:0-2725 GCA_964555525.1 uncultured Pirellulaceae bacterium | reverse complement strand
GTGATCACAATCAAACAACATCTTTGCTGATCGGCCATGTTGATGATCGCGGTTTCGATTTCAGTTTGAACGTCCGGGACAACTTGTTTGCAAAAATCGACTTCGGAGGCGAAGGTCTCCCGCAAATATTTGACTGCCGCCGGCCCGCCGCGATCTTCATACTCGCCGCGGCTGGCTCGATCGGAAACGGTCAACACGCCGATCTGGGGAAGGTTGTTTGCTGCGGTTGGATTCATTGGTGTTGTTGAATTTTAGGTTCTACGTCTCAAAAGAATTCTTAGCCAAGTTCATTATACTTCGCCACTGCTTAACCAGTCGGGCAGTTGATCTTTGGCGCGATAATTCAAATCGCTGCTCAATACCGTCGCAGTTACCTTGCCTTGCCGCAAGATTTGGGTGTCGGTCAAAAAAGGAGAAGGTTCAGGAGCGGGTTGGGTTGTGGCCCAGTAGTACGGTCGATTTTTGGGATCGTGTCCGTGATCAAAATGGTAGCCCATCGGGTTGGTTTCTGCGGGCACGACTTGAAAATCAAAGTTCGGTTTCGTCGAAATTGATTCGGTTGGATAGTTGAGATTTAAAAAAGATTTTTTCGGCAAGTCGGTTGCGACTAATTTTTGAATTAACGGCCAAGCCGACTCTGCGGCCCGAAAGTATTCTTGCTGTGGGCCCGATTCAACACTGATCGCCATGGCTTTAAAACCGAGTGATGCGCCAGTCATCGCGCCAGCAACGGTGCCTGAGTAGTTGACGTTTGTGCCCGCATTCAAGCCATCGTTGATGCCGCTGAGAACCACATCCGGTTTCCAAGGGCAGAGTTCATGGAGGCCGAGTCTGACACAATCGACTGGCGTACCATTGAGAATAGCTCCTTCGACTTCCGTTGGATCCGAAGGAAGCGTGGCGAAGGGTTTGGCAATCAAAGGGCGAAGATATGTGATCGCACTGCTGACACCACTTTGCTCGGTTGCGGGAGCAACCACGAAAACTGAATTCCCTTGGCTTTTTAAAAATCGAGTAAGTTGAATTAGGCCATCGGCATGGATTCCGTCATCGTTGGTAAGCAAGATTTTCATGCAGTATTTTTTCGTCTATGTCGTTTCTGGGTCTAGTTGATCGGAGGGTATATCGCCCCCGCCTGCCATATACTAAGATCGAGCTTTGTTTGTCGAAAGCGGACTGGCAGTTCGGTTCAAAGATTTAACGATTATTTAACCGTGAATTCTGTCACGTGTGACAATTGACGAGTGTTTTTAAAAAAGGATTAGAGTTTTGAAAAAGTGTTTTTTATTGCTGGCGATCGGCTCGTTGGTCATCGCTGCTGGATGTTCTTCTGGTACACCTACACCAAGTAATACTGAGGGCGGTGGAGTACAAGAAATGGAGATTGACGTTGACTCGGGTATATAACTTGTGGTCGATACGATGTTATCTTGAAATGAAAATCGTTTAGGAGTTTCGTAGGGCAATAGAAGATGGGAAATTCGAAAGGCGAGATGGGTCGGAGTGGACTTCTGTTTTGAAGTTTCAAAAAGCATAAATTGTTTTTGCCGGGAGATTTAGTGAGAACTTACATCCGTGTGTTGAGCGGCGAGGCCTCTGGAGAAATGGTCTTGCTGGATAAACCGAATGTTACCTGTGGCCGACACTATGAAAACGATTTGACGTTGGCTGACGATGGTGCTTCGCGGCATCATTGTCGATTTGTTTTGGTCAGCGGTTCAACTTATCTGATTGAAGATGCTGGAAGTTCCAATGGGACTTACGTTAACGACGGCTTGGTTCGGTGCAAAATCCTGACCGAGGGAGATCAGATTCGTGTTGGCAATACATTGCTGGAAATTGTGAGTATGGAAGAGCGTTCGTTCGATAAAAAGGATGCGAGCGAAAAGTTAGACGAATTCAGCTTTGAAGCAGACTTAGTACCTAGCACTGAGACGGTTAGACTGGTGCTAAGTTCACCGGTCGAAAGTTACGCGGAAGTAGCCAACGAGCAGAATTGTTTTGAACTGGAAGCCGAATTGGATTTTGTTTACCGCGCTTCGGCGGTCACGTCTGCGAATCTGACGCTTGAGAGTCTCTGTCACAGTTTGGTAAAGTTAGTAGGTGATTGGGCCGGTGCAAGGCAGGCGATGCTTGTGTTGCTTCGGGAAAACGAACAAGATTTTTCTCAATCGTTTGCTTTGCAGAAACCCAACGAAGATTCGTTGCCTGCTCAATCGGCCCAACTGCCGAAATTAAAGTTTAATCAAGGACTTGTCGATCGAGTGCTTGCGTCACGGTTGCCGACGAGGAGTACATTTGAGGTTTCCACGGAACAACCTCGGAAAGTCACCGCAATGTGCGTTCCAGTTGACAACGGCCAGAAGTTACTTGGTCTGATCTATGTGGATGACTTTCAAGGCCCTGATGATCAAGCCGAAGATGTGTTTTCGGATCGTGGTTTGGAAGTTTTGGCGTCGCTCGGAAAGCAAGCGGCGGCGGCAATTGAAAACAACACATGCTTTCGAGCCGCACTGGTCGATGCTTCAAAAAAAGCGGTCGGAAATTTAACGTCCGCGGTTTCTCATCGGATCAATAACTTGATGCATTTGGTCAGTGGCGGTGAGTTCTTGATTGAAAAAGGTTTAAAATCCAACGACTTGAAACAGGTAGCCGAGGGTTGGAGTACGGTTCGGCGAACTCAAAGTCGAATTAGTCAACTTTCGACAAACATGGCTTGGTATTG
>CAZKTR010000524.1:0-2728 GCA_964555525.1 uncultured Pirellulaceae bacterium | reverse complement strand
GTTTTGAACTCCAAGCTCAAAACCCAGACGAGTTCCCAGACGTCAATCAGTTTGATCAAAAGGATTACTTCGAAGTCGACGCGAAGGTGTTGAAGGATTTGATCCGTCGAACCTTATACGCAACTGACAATGAAAGTAGTCGCTACGCATTGGGCGGAGTGCTGTTGGAGATGGAAGGCGAAACAATCGTCGCTGTCGGCACCGATGGTCGTCGCTTGGCTAAAATGGAAGGAGAGATGACGATTGTTGGTAAACCGAATACCGGTGGCCAAACTATCGTGCCATCTCGTTCGATGCAGTTAATCGATCGGATGCTTCCAGACGACGATACGAAAATCAAAATAGCTGCAGAAACAAACGATTTGACATTGGAAGAACCAGGCGGAGTGTTTTACACCCGATTGGTCGAAGGTCGTTTTCCGCCATGGCGAGACGTTATTCCCAAGCGGGAGCAAACGAACCGTATCGATATCCCGGCCGGCCCGTTACATTCAGCGATCCGCCAAGCGGCGATTGTGGCGAGTGATGAGAGTCGAGGAATTGACTTTTTGTTTAATGACGGGTCGCTCGTATTATCCAGTAGTACGGCAGAAGTCGGACAAACACGGATTGAGATGCCAGTGCCCTACGATGGCGATGAGCTAACAATCACTTTGGATCACCGTTTTGTAGGCGACTTTTTGAAAGTTCTTGGACCCGATAAATCCTTTACTTTGGATTTGGAGAGCGGTGAAGCGGCAGCTTATTGCGAAACCGAAGATAAGTATGGGTATGTCATTATGCCGCTTTCAAAAGACAGGCGGTAGATCTTGTCCGACAACGAATCTTATGACGAACAAGATTTTTCCAACGCATCAGATTTGGTAGCTAAGCGACGACGATATTTTCGTCGACCCAAGCGACCAGCGGATTTGTTGGGGCAATTGATGGCTCGTAAAGGATTTGCTCAACAAGAATCAAAAAACGATTTGTCGGAAGTTTGGAACACTCTGGTCGGCGAATCATTAAACAAAAAAACCAGAGTAGGACTGCTCAAACGAAATGTGCTGGAAGTTTATGTCAGCAGTTCGGCAGTCAATCAGCAGTTGACCTTCCAAAAGAGTCAATTGGTTAAGCAATTGCAAAAGCAGTTGCCCAAAGAAAATATTAAAGACATTAGATTTAAAATCGGCTCGTTCCGCTAAAGACAACCTCATGGCAAAAGAAGTCAAAAAAACATACGAAGGCGAAGACCTCCAACGACTCTCCGATTTGGAGCACGTGCGCGAACGGCCGAGTATGTACATCGGTGATACGACAGCTCGTGGTTTGCATCACTTGGTCTACGAAGTCTCTGACAACTCGATTGACGAGGCGATGGCGGGCTACGCGTCAAAAATCAATGTCACGATCAACACAGACGGTTCAGTAACCGTATTGGACGATGGTCGAGGCATCCCAACCGACGTTCACCAGCAGCTAACCGAACAAGAAGGCCGAGAGATTACGACGTTGGAAGGCGTAATGACTTTCTTGAAATTCGGCGGTAAGTTCGAAAAAGGAGCTTACCAGACTTCCGGTGGTTTGCATGGTGTCGGAGTGACGGTAGTTAACTTTTTGTCCGAGTGGGCTGAAGTAGAAGTTCACCGAGATGGCGAAATTTATCAACAGGAATACCAACGTGGAGTTCCTACTGGTCCGGTTACTCGAGCTGGAAAAACCACGAAGGTCGGTACTAAAACAACCTTCAAGCCAGACGCTCAAATCTTTCAAACCACCAAATTTGAATACAACGTACTGAACAAACGCTTGCAAGAGTTAGCGTTTCTAAACAGTGGCGTGCGGATCATTTTCAAAGATGCTCGAACAGGAGAAGGCGATGAATTCTATTACGAACGCGGAATCATCGAATATGTAGAACACATTAACCGAACTAGCGATGCGATTCACGGTGAACCGATTTACCTGAAAGGGGAAATGGATGATGTCGCTTACGAGATCGCCTTGCAATACACCACCGAAATATCGGACACGGTGTTCTCATACGTTAACAATATTAACACGCACGAAGGCGGTACTCACGTATCGGGTTTCCGATCAGCTTTGACGCGGTCGTTGAATACCTATGCGAAAAAGAACAATCTGTTTCCAAAGAATATCAGCGTAACCGGCGAAGACTTTCGAGAAGGTATCACAGCCGTTATTTCGTTGAAAGTTCCAGAGCCACAATTCGAAGGTCAAACCAAAACGAAATTGGGTAACAACGAAGTCGAAGGAATTATCACGTCGGCTTTTGGCGAGTTCTTCAAAGTCTTTTTGGAAGAGAATCCCAAAGAAGGCAAGATCATTGTCAAAAAGGGAGTTCAGGCAGCTGAAGCCCGAGAAGCGGCCAAGGCGGCTCGCGAAAAAGTTCGCCGGAAATCTGTTTTGGGTGGAACTAGCCTTCCAGGTAAACTTCGAGATTGTCTCTCCAAAGACGTAGAAAAATGCGAGATTTACTTGGTCGAAGGTGACTCGGCGGGTGGATCCGCCGAAGGTGGTCGACTGAAGGAATTCCAAGCGATTTTGCCGCTGCGAGGTAAGATCATCAATGCTTACAAAGCTCGCGAAGACAAAGTACTGGCCAATGAAGAAGTTCAGTCAATCATTAGTGCGTTGCGAGTTGGCATCGGCGACGATCAGGATTTATCGAAACGACGCTACGATAAAGTCATTATCATGACCGACGCGGACGTCGACGGTTCCCATA
>CAZKTR010000523.1:0-2748 GCA_964555525.1 uncultured Pirellulaceae bacterium | reverse complement strand
TTCGGAGATCCAAAATGGCTGTCCAAGTCGCACCTGAAAACGTTGTCGGTCGAGATAAGTTGATCGAGCGAATCTGGAGTCGCCTCAACAAAAATTCCTTGCGATTCACAGCTGAGCGTCGAATCGGAAAGACGACGGTAATGCTGAAAATGGCTGCGGAGCCCATGCCAGGATACGAAGTTCTATTTCTTGAGCTGGAAGGAATAGACTCGCCTGATCGGTTTACCGAGCTACTTTTGAACCGAATCAAGCCACTTCTATCCAAAAAAGACACAGCTAAGTTGTGGTGGGAGGGTTTTTGGAGTGCTGCAGGTGGAACCGAAATCGGCGGAACAATCAAGTTGCCAGATAGAAGCCCGATGGGCTGGCAAACGACGCTTCAAAAAATGTTTGAAGGGCTTTGCGAGCATCAGTCGGGCACAAAAATATTGTTGTTGATGGACGAGATCCCGTACATGTTGCAGAAAATTGCGTCAGCATCCAGCGAGCAAAAGACGCTCGCACTGACTCTCCTGGATACTTTAAGGAGCATCAGACAGTTACACCCGAATCTGAGAATGGTTTTCGCTGGATCGGTTGGTCTTCATCATGTCATTTCTGATCTCAAGCAAGCTGGTTTAGCCAGCGAACCGGTCAATGACATGCCAGCAATCGAAATTCATGCGTTGCGAGAAAGCGATGCCTTGATTCTTGCTGCGAGGCTTGTTGAGGAGGAGCAAATCCAAATAGCTGGCGACAGAAATAGCATTCTCCAGCGCTTGGTCGTCCTGACAGATGCCGTTCCGTTCTATCTCGAAAACGTCTGCACTCGATTGGGAGAAATGGAACATCCTATATCAGTTGAAGATGTCGAAAAAACCGTCCGGCATCAACTGACAACAGCGCTGGACCCTTGGGAGATGGAGCATTTTCGGGATCGCTTAAGTATCTATTTTTCCGGGTCAGTTGTCGCTGCCGATGGCAAAGAAATCCCCAAAGCGAAAATTGCCACAAAGTTACTAGACGCTCTATCAAGCGTTAGTTCACCAAGATCCATCGAAGAGATTTGGCAGGCAGTTAAAGCCCAGTACGCACTGACCGACCGGCAGTGCGTTGTTGACCTGCTACGTTCACTTGCATTGGATCACTACCTAATTAGCGATGCAGACAAGAAATATTCGTTTCGGTTCCCCTTGATCAAAAACTGGTGGAAGTTAGCTCAGGGGTTGGCCGGATGAGCAAGCGATCATCAATCTCTGCTTATACGCCTAGCAACACCGATCCGGAAATTTTAAAGCGGATCTTTGTCCAGCGAGAAAAGTTGTTGGAACGCATCGTGGATCGCCTGTCACGTAGCATCACCACGAGAGACAAGCACCACATCTTGCTCGTCGGACCGCGAGGTAGCGGAAAAACCCACCTCGTTAGCCTAGCCACATGGGAACTTGGGAAGCGTCAAGAACTGCAGGCAAAAATGCGAATTGCTTGGCTTGGCGAAGACGATTCGTTTACCGGGCTCGTCCATTTTGCGTTCGGGATCGCAAGGCAACTTGCTGAGGAATATCCCGACGAGTTTTCATCTGACTTCAAATCAGCAGTACGTGGTCTCGCGCCAGATGATGCAGCTCTAGCGGTGCTGACCAAAATCGTTGAGGGTCTAGGCGATCGAAGTTTAATCTTGGTAACCGAAAACATGGATCAGACATTTCGTGGGCTAGGCGACACGGGCCAAAAGAAATGGCGTGCATTCCTTCAAGAGAATCGAAAAATCGCGACTCTCGCAACATCTCAGCAGCTATTTGCAGGGGTCTCCGATCGAACGGAGGCATTTTTTGGATTTTTCGACATTCAGCATCTCGAGCCACTTTCAGTCGAAGGTGCGAGCGAATTAATTGGTCGAATCAGCATCGAACAAGAAAAACCTGAGTTGCACGCCTACCTCAATACAGCTGAGGGACGCTATCGAATTCGAGCGTTGCATTACCTTGCCGGGGGCAACCACCGAATGTATGTGCTGCTGGCTGAGTTTCTAACGAAGGATTCACTCGATGACTTGGTTGAGGCTTTTGAAGAACTTGCCCATGACATGACGCCCTACTTTCAAGAGCGAATGCGATCGCTTCCTGACCAGCAGCGACAATTGGCTCAGTGTCTATGCGATGCAGAAAGTGCTTTGACGGTAAAGCAGGTGGCCGCTGAGAGTTTTATTGAAGAACGAACATGCTCCAAGCAATTGGGGAATTTGAAAGCGAAAGGCTACGTGCGTTCTGAGAAACGTGGCAAAGAATCCTATTACGACATGGCGGAGCCACTGATGCGGCTTTGTCTTGATGTTAAGAATCAACGCGGACGCCCCCTGAAGCTGGTTGCGCGTTTTTTAAAGGCATGGTTCCCGGCTTCGAAGTTGCAGCGAATCAATGACGGCAACGAGTCAATATCACGCGCCGATGAGTATCGAAACGAGGCTGCGAACTGCGACGCTTATTTCAAACAAGCGATTGCCAGTGATCTGGACGCCTCGATTACTCGGTCTATAGAAGCCGGGCGTGTTGAAGAGGCTAAGAACTCTATTGACGAATTGAATTACGCAGATCCAATTCTTGCCCTTTTTAAAGAAGCTCAATTGGCGAGAAATCAAGGAGACACTCAGGGCGCAATATCTAAGCTGACAGAGATTTTAGAGTGCGAAAGTTCGACGTCAGACATAAGATCGAAGACATTGGTTAATCGCGGTATCGCCTTCTGTATACAGAACGATACAGAAAAGGC
>CAZKTR010000522.1:0-2748 GCA_964555525.1 uncultured Pirellulaceae bacterium | reverse complement strand
GTTTGACTATTCGATACAAACGTTACCAATTACCGTTGCGGCGCTGCTGACCCCGAAATGGATCGCCCCGCGGCTGGAGGTCCCGCTTGGAACGACAAAGATCATTCTACCCGGCTACTGCGATGGTGACTTGTCACCGTTGCAACATGTCACCGAAATTCCCATTGAAATCGGGCCGAGAGATTTGCGGCAGTTGCCAGAGTTTTTTGGACAAAAGCCTAATCGTGACGGATTGGGTGAGTGGGATATCGAGATCATTGCAGAAATAAATCATGCGCCACGCAAAACGTTGCCAGACATTTTGGCGATGGCGGAGTCAATGAGGACCGATGGAGCAAACTTGATCGACGTCGGCTGCGAGCCAAATTCGTGTTGGCAGGGTGTCGGAGATTGCGTGAAGGCATTACGCGACGCCGGACATCGTGTTTCGATTGACAGTTTGAATCCGGTCGAAATTTCGGCGGCGGTTAAAGCCGGAGCAGAGTTGGTGCTTTCGGTGAACGAGTCGAATCGTGAGTTCGCGGTCGACTGGGGCTGCGAGGTGGTGGTGATCCCAGACGACATTCAAAACATCGATTCGATGGATGCGACGATCGAGATGCTGGTCGGTCAGGATGTGCCGGTACGGTTGGATCCGATTTTGGAACCGATTGGTTTTGGGTTTGCAAAAAGTATTAAGCGGTATCTAGATGCTCGCGAAAAATGGCCCGACGCGCCGATGATGATGGGGGTTGGAAACATCACCGAGTTAACGGATGTTGATTCGGCGGGCGTGAACATGTTGCTGCTGGCGATTTGCCAAGAACTGAACATCACACGAGTGTTGACCACCCAGGTAATCAATTGGGCTCGGTCTTCGGTCAAAGAATGCGATGTTGCGCGGCGGTTGGTTCATTTTTCGGTGTCTCAACAAGTTCCGCCGAAGCATTTGTCCGAAGAACTGTTGCTACTGCGAGACGCGAAGGTGTTGTCTTATCAACCGAAGCAAATTGCCGAACTCGCCGCGAATATCAAAGATCACAACTATCGGATCCTCGCCGATAACGGGCTGTTACATTTACTTGGTAGCGGGCAGCATTTTTGTGATACCGATCCCTTTAAAATTTTTGATGCATTGATGGATAGCGGGGCGAGCAATGTTGATGTGTCGCATGCGTTTTATCTGGGCTTTGAAATGTGCAAAGCAATGACAGCGTTGCAGTTGGGGAAACAGTACAACCAAGACCAAGCGTTGGATTGGGGGTTTTTAACGGTGCCCGAAACGGATCGGCATCGAATTTCAAAACGACGAAACCAATCTTAAGCAGACCCGATGTACCGAGAACTCTCTTCTTTGTCAGTCGAAACAGCACTCCAGCGATTGTCCTCGCTACCGGGATGTTTGTTGCTCGAAAGTGTGAAGGCTGACGGGGCAATCCAATCTAAGCCGCAGGGTCGATATAGCTTTGCAATGGCGGATCCGTTCGAGTCAGTGGTTGTTCCGGTCGGTGACCAGCAGCCTTTGGCCAAGGTTGAATCGTTGTTGAAAAAGTATTCTGCCGAGACGATCGATGGGCTGCCGCCGATGCAAGGCGGAGTGGCGGGGATGTTCGGGTACGATTTGAATCGTAGTTTTGAAAAGATCAACGCTGCTGAGCATGACGAGTTCGAACTGCCAGCGATGGTGGTAGGGGCTTATGACGTGGTGATCGCTTGGGACCATTTTGAAAACAAAACCTGGTTGATTTCGCAGGGCTTTCCCGAAACAAATCCGGCGGCTCGAAAAAAACGAGCGGCCCGGCGAGCGGATTTTTTTGAGGGGCTGTTGTTAGAGGATGAGCCGATTGGTTCGAATTCGAAGGCCCCTACCCCGTCGCAGGTACTTGCCGCGGCACGGTTGTCGCCGCAGTTTTCTTGTGGGCACCCGGCGCTGGATCAGTTGACCAGCGATTTTTCGGCGGAAGATTATGTCGCGGCGGTGCGAAAGTGTATTGACTACATCGTGGGAGGTGATGTTTTTCAGATTAATCTTTCGCAGCGCTTGATGCACCCGGCTACAACCGATTCGGTGACGTTGTACCAGCGGCTACGAATCTGCAATCCAGCGCCGTTTAGTTGTTACTTTGACATGACAGGGATTTCGAATACCGACGCTCAGATTATTTCCGCTTCTCCGGAGCGGTTGGTTTCGGTGCGCGAGCGTACCGTGGAGACTCGGCCGATCAAAGGTACGCGGCCACGGACGGGGCAACCGCTGGTTGATCTCCGGGAACAAGAACGGTTGTTGGCCAGTCAGAAGGACCGAGCGGAAAATATCATGATCGTGGATTTGATGCGCAACGATTTGGCGAGCGTTTGCGAAGACGATTCGATCTGTGTGACTCAGCTTTGTCAGCCAGAGGCTTATCAGAGCGTGTTGCATTTGGTTTCAGCGGTCGAGGGCAAACTGCGACCGGAGTCGAGTTTATGCGATTTGTTGGCGGCGATTTTTCCTGGTGGATCAATCACTGGCGCGCCAAAGATTCGGGCGATGGAAATCATTGCCGAATTAGAACCGACTTCGCGCGGGGCCTATTGTGGGTCGGTGGGGTACTTGGGTTTTGATGGTTCGGCAGATTTGAATATTTTAATTCGCACGATCACGGCGTCCAAGGGTTGGTGGCAAGTGCCCGTCGGCGGCGGGGTGGTCGTTCAGTCGGATCCCGGCGCCGAGCACAAAGAAACTTGGACGAAGGCGGCGAGTATGTTGCAGGCGATTATTGAGTGATT
>CAZKTR010000521.1:0-2756 GCA_964555525.1 uncultured Pirellulaceae bacterium | reverse complement strand
GTGACCGATGTTGTTGAGACCGACAAGGGTGTGTCGGTGGTGCCGCCAGCTGAAACGCAAGACCGCGATAGGATCGGTTACGACGAAGAGACGCAGGTGCTGACTGACCGAGGCTGGGTGCCAATCGCCGAGTTGACCCTACGTGATCCAGTCTGCACGCTACAAGAAGACGGACTGGTTGAATACCATTGCCCAACAACTGTTCGGAAATTCGAACGCGGAGGCCGAATGTACCGCATAAAATCCCAACAACTGGACTTGTTTGTAACGGCGAATCATCAACTGTACGTAAAGACTCGCTACTCAGACGAATTCGAACTAATGCAAGCATCTCAGATTTACAAAAAACGTATTCGCTACAAAAAAAACGGCGAGTGGTTGGGCGAGTCACCTGAGAGTGTTGTACTTGAAGGTCCCGTGGTTCGTGCTGGGCAAAGTGGAAACGGTTCACGAAAGATGGACGACCTGAAATTGACGGTCGAAACGTATCTGATGCTGATGGGGTTGTATGTTTCGGAAGGAAATTTGGTGAATCAACCTGCTTCAGGTTCATACGGGATCGACTTTACATCTGTCATTCCTGATCGACGCCGGGAGTTGCTGGTAGCTTTGGATGCAACCGAAGTACCTTATTGCGAACACAATGGAAATAAAAAAGTGCGAATCTATAGCAAGGCATTGTTTGAGCACTTTAAATATTTCGGCTGTCGTGCCCACATCAAAAGATTGCCGGTCCACGTCTTCGACTGGTCACGCGAACATCTTCGCGTTCTGTTTAATTGGTTGATGTGGGGAGATGGTCATTCAAAAAATGGAAGACCCGTTTGCTATACGACTACGTCACCTGGATTGGCCGATGACGTTCAGCGTTTGTGTCTCCACGTTGGATATGCTGGCAACGTCCCCGCTCCTCGACCGGCTGGGGTCCAAACCATTAAAGGAAAAGAATATGACTGCAAGCCAGTTTACAACGTACGTACCCTGACCTCGAAGTTGACTCCCCAAGTCAATCATGGCCATGTGCACCAGCAAAATGCCCAACAGGAACACTACGTCGAAGAATATATGAGACCAGTCTACGGCGTAGCGGTCTCTGGCAAAGCCCTATACGTAAGACGCAACGGAAAACCCTGTTGGTGTGGCAGTAGCTGGTAGCAATTGAAGTACGAAAATACAGCGGATCGCTAAACCGAAAAGAAAAAAGGGGCATATATAGTGATGCCCTGCGATTAGCGTTCAGCACAACACGAATTGAGGGGCAATTTGGCCAGGTTTGAGTCGGTTTCTACTGACTTGGACCTGGCTATTTCTATGCGCGGCCTAAACTGTTCAAGCCATTTTTTCCAACCCACAAAGGAGGTGATCTTTGATGATCAACATCGTTTTGTTTGCCACTGCCATTCTGGTCCTGGCACTCATCTTTTTTCTATCACGTGAGATGCGATTGCGACGCGCGCTGCAATTGCTGATCGCAAAACTACTATCCAATTGGAGGAGTCAAAACTCAGATGAATAGTTACCTAATTCTGATTGTTACCGTACTAGCGTCTGGCTTCGCGTCGCTTGCGGGCTGTGTTCCCGAAGACGATTCAGAAGCAGTTCAGCAGTTGGCAACAACCGTTGCCTCAGTCTCTGAGAAAGCCGTCGAGGAGCAGTCTCGGCTTAACTTGCGAGTTGCCGATGCCACAGATTCTCTAGTCAAAGCCGACTCAGAGGCTCGTACAGCGATGATCCAAGCACATGAGCATATTCAGCTAAAGCTGCAATTCGAACGTGCCAGTCTCGATCAGCGACGTCAGGATCTGGACTCACTCAAAGACCGGGTCGAAGGCGACAGGCGACGTGCTCCGGTCATCGCTGACTCGATTCAGTCCGTCGGAGGCATCATTGCTTGCCTTTGCCCACTGCTTCTGGCGGCTTACATCTTGTACTCGATGAATTTGACTATCGAGGCAGATCAGGAGCGCATCGTAAACCAATTTCTCATCGAGGAACTGACTACCGATTCACCGGTCCTGTTGCCTGCTGCCGCAGCTTCCAACTTTTTGGAAGATCAACAACAGCAACATCTCTTGGCGACGCTTGATCCTGAATCGGATGAAGAGCCGCCGTTCTAACTTTTTTCAACATCAAATTTTTCAAAGGAGTATTCAATGAGTCATACTGTAGAGATTAGAACCGAAGTACGCGATGAAGCAGCCGTAAAAGCTGCCTGTTCGCGGCTTCACTATCCTCAACCTACGCGAGGAACATTTCAACTTTACTCAACAACTGAGACTGGGTTGGGAATCGAGTTACCGCACTGGAAGTATCCCGTTGTCGCTAACACCGACACAGGTGAACTTAAGTGTGATTCATACAATGGTCGCTGGGGCGAGCAGGAGTTTCTCGACCGCTTCTTACAGGGCTATGCTGTAGAGAAGGCCAAGATCGAAGCCCGAAAGAAGGGGCATACCGTTACTGAGCAGCAGCTCGACAACGGTTCGATCAAGTTGACCGTGAACGTTGGAGGTGCGGCATGAATAAGCGCATCGAGATCGTGGTTGACAACAAAGGCCAAAGCACGGTCGAAACCAAGGGCTTCTCCGGAAGTTCGTGTGTTGAGGCCAGTAAGTTTATCGAGCAAGCACTTGGTCAACAGACCGAGATGCGAACGACACCTGAGTTCTTTAGCGCTCGGGTTAACCAGTCGAAAAATGCCGTAAACGGTTCCGCCTAACTCGGCTGACAGTTTGCTTTCTTGGTGAGCAACGGCT
>CAZKTR010000520.1:0-2759 GCA_964555525.1 uncultured Pirellulaceae bacterium | reverse complement strand
TCTGGACGAACTCGTGCCACGCATTGGAATCAGCTGGATCATGCAAGCGACCGATCAGGCTAAGTCGAGTTTGTGGAGTTTGTGCCATGGTATCCCTTACTACCAAAGCTCCACGGCAATAGCACCAATAATCTTGCGCGAGAAAAAAATAAAAGGGGAATTTTTCCGCAATCGGCGTATTTGACTTGTACGGATCTTAGATTTTCTAGATCGGAGACCTGACAACCAAGGGAAGAAGATCGCTTAACTGCCTCAATCTGCGCGCCAGTGTAGATTGAGACGAGTTAGAGCAACCGAAAGTGTTTTATTCGAACCGAAAATACAAATAAAACGGGACAAGATAGTTGGGAGTCGGGTTATGCGGTTACGAGTGTAGCGCTTTCTTTCGACGACTGAGCAAAAGGACGCTGATCGTCGCCAACGCGAGGCCACTTCCTGGCTCAGGAACAGGCACCAAAGTAACCGTCAACGTGGAGCCAGAAGCAAAACGATCACTAGTATTGAGAAAATTGAAATCATCATCCAAGACAAAATCAAACGAGGTTCCATCGGCGAACACCCCAGAAAGAATAACATCTTCGCCACGCTCACTAACGGTAGCTGTTTGACCAAGTATCAAGTTTTCTAGAGGTTCACCGTCGAGGAAAAATTCAGTGCCGAAAAGGTTAACGATACTGCCACTATTGGCCTCAAAGCCATCAGCAAAGATTCCGCCCGAGATGTTTACAGTGCCGTTGCTAAAAACTTCGAAATCTTCGCCAAATGTCCCTCCGGAGATGTCGACCTCGCTGTCAAAAAAGACGGTGAAATCTTCGGCAAATGTCCCTCCGGAGATGGTGACCTCGCTGCCAGCAAAGATGTCAACACCATCGCCAAAGGTTCCCCCCGAGAAGACGACGGTACTGCCACTACTGGCGTCGAAATTACCAATGGTCCCACCCGAAATGTTGACCGTACTGCCACTATTGGCGAAGAAACTAGAGTTAACGGGACTGGTACCGCCGGAGATGTTGACCTCGCTGTCATTGGCCAAGAAAAAAGTGCCAAGGCTACCGCCTGAGATGTTGACCGTGCTGCTATTACTGGCTGAGAGAATAAAGTTAAAGGTACCATCGGAGATGTTGACCTCACTGCCATTTGCGTTGAAAGAAGATTCAAAGATCCCACCGGAGATGTTGACTTCGCTGCCATCAGATGCGCTGAAAGAATTCAAGACTCCCCCCGAGACGTTGAACTCGCTGCTAGTTGCAGAAGAAGCAGGGCCAACGGTTCCCGCCGAGATGTTGACCGTACTGTTAGTTGCCCCGAAAAAAGAGCCAACCTCTCCCCCGGAGATGTTGACTGTACTGTTCGTCGCGTCGAAACCAGAGTCAACGTCTCCGCCCGATATGTTGACCGTACTGTTCGTCGCGTCGAAACCAACACCAACAGTCCCTCCTGAGATGTTCACTTCAGTGTTGCTGCTATCAACTGAACCAACATTAAAAAAAGGGCCAAGCATACCACCGTCTGAAATGTTCAATTGGGTATCAGAGCCAACGGAACCTGATAACTCGATCAAGTTTAGATCATTCGGATCTTCGGGGAGATTGATAACGGTGCTAAATTGTGCATGAGCACAAGTTGAGCAAATTGTCAAAGCGAAGATCGCTAGTAGATTATTACGTAGATGCATTTCTGGTTAGCTTTCTTTAGTCGGCTGGAGGAAGGAAATGAATTTTTGGATATTCCGACTTCTTCTTGGTCGGGCGACCGGATGGACTTGCCCTAGATAGACTCCTCGAATCGGCCTGAAGTTTGTATTCTAGTGGCGACTTACTTGCTTGGATATATTTTGTCGACTGACAAAAGATTGCAGCAAGTATTCTAAGATCATGGCAAACACAGCCTTGCCGTCTCAATCTGAGAGCCTGTGATAGATTTGAGACGATCCAGATCATGCGCAAAAAAAGAAGTGGCGCACTTTTAGGTAAATCAGGCCATTCCGACCTATTTTGGAGTGAATAAAGGATTTGGCACGGGAACTGCATTGTAGAGCATGACGGTCGCTTGTCGTTGATTTGCTTGGAACAAGAGATCGACGCCTTTTCTTTGCTCCCCATACCTTCCATCACGACAGCCTAGGTCTCTCCGGCCAAAGCTGTCGCCCGCCTTTGGAAGTTCGAAGAGCTGCTGGCGCTTGCCTCGATCTATAGATCATGCCAGCAGCTCTTCACTTTTATTAAAACCTAGACGCAAAGACTTGAAACGACAAGTCGGAATGCTACATCGCTGTCGCCTCATGCCCTACCCTGAGGCGACGGCAGATGTTGCTACAATGACCACCTCTTGGGGTGGTCTTCTCCCCTTTAGGCTTTTTCTAGCAACCTTTGCTGTGGGTTCACCACAGCTGCTTTTGAGTCAAACTCGGACGAGCAGTCTCAATCTCTTTAGCCCGTCTTAAGACGTTTGTTTTTTGCATGCTATTCTGCCTGTTCCCATTAGATGGCCTTTAAAATTCGGTTTTGACGGTCAGGTGGATGTGATAAGACCCTAAACCCCCAACGAAATCTTTTTTGGAGTTCTGGCGCTCAATTTAAGCCACGTGCCATTTACCAATTGGGCCCGTCATGCCACAATCCGTCAAGTTCAGTGTGGGGCAGATTCCCGCACTGGCTTTTCACTCGCAACTTTTCGTTTAAATTCGCCCGCTGATTCGCTTACGTTTCCGAAAAAGCGTGTTTTTCCCGAAGAAACCTAGTGAAAAAATTCACGATGTC
>CAZKTR010000519.1:0-2765 GCA_964555525.1 uncultured Pirellulaceae bacterium | reverse complement strand
TGGTTAATCGAGAAGTAGCATCTAGGAACAAGCTTGGTTGTTCTTCGGCCCAACGGCCTGATCGTTAGAGGGACCTGCGTAACAAACGGCCAGACTTTTGGTCCTCTTGCACGCGGGCCGACCAAACCCAACTCTGCGAATCTTAAATTCTTAGGCTGGCAAACTGTCAGGCCGTTGGTCCTTAAACGCCGCTTTTAGCAGCGAAAGTCGCCATTGCCTCAGCGGATCTATTTTCTCAATACGCTGAAATCTGATATCATCGAGGCTGCAAACTCATCAGCCTTTAAGTAAAATAATTTTCACTACCCGATCAACTTCTTGCCAACAACCGCATTGGATTGTTGGGACTTTGGCACACCGAAAGTTACAACTATGAATCTACGAGTTAACCTGCTTGCGATCTTCGTCTTATCGATCTGCTCAACTTGTGCTCACGCGCAGTTCGACACCGTCATCAATCTCCCCGAAAACCCCGACAGCCCAAACCCAAGCGGATTTTCTGGTAACTCCATTGGCGATAGACAAGGAATTTCCTCTAACACCCAGCTAAACGTTTCGAACGGTGGTTCGATTGGACCCCTATTTGACGCTGGTGCAGAGGGTGTCCCCAGCACCAATGTTGAAGTCAATGTCTCGGGAGGAGGAGTCGGAGATGGCTTCGACGCATTCGGCGGTAGCACGGTCAATATCTCGGGGGGGACAGTTCGCCAACAATTCAGTGCCAACAGCGGTAGCACGATTAACATCTCAGGGGGGATAGTCGAATTTGGCTTCGATGCCGAAAGTGGTAGCACGGTCAACATCTCGGGAGGGACGGTCGGAGTTGGCTTCGACGCCAATAGCGGTAGCACGGTCAACATCTCGGGGGGGACTTTCGGAAATGACTTCGACGCATTCGGCACGGTCAACATCTCGGGCGGAGAGTTTTTGCTAAATGGCAGTACAATTAATGATATTACCTCGCCTTTTACCCTTGGTGATGGAGATGTTTTTACTGGAACGCTAGAAGATGGCTCGCCGTTTATTTTTTCAACTATCAATTCAGACCGTCTGGATGGCGTCAACTTATTTGAAACGTCCACTCCAACATTCAGCACCACTCCTCAATTGATCAATGCCGCGTCAACATTGCGCAGCGCGAGAGTAGGACAGACACTCACTGTCCAATCCGGTGGCGAATTGGGCGATAACTTTACTTCGGTAAATGCAACATTAAATGTTGAAGCTGGATCAGTCGGCGACGTTTTTGAAGTAGTCGGATCTGAGATCAACATCTCAGGTGGTGCCGTTGGCTCTGACTTCTCTGCTTACACTGGCAGTACGGTTAACATCTCAGGGGGGACGGTCGGAAGTGACTTCGAGGCCTTAGACGGTAGCACGGTCAACATCTCGGGAGGGACGGTCGGATTTCGATTTGACGCTGGTGCAGAGGATGTCCCCAGCACCAATATTGAAGTCAACATCTCGGGAGGGGAAGTCGGAAGTAACTTCGACGCATTCGGCGGTAGCACGGTCAACATCTCGGGAGGGGAAGTCGGCTCTTTCTTCAACGCCAATAGCGGTAGCACGGTCAACATCTCGGGAGGGACAGTCGGAACTAACTTTGATGCCGGAATTGGCAGCACCGTTAACATCTCGGGGGGGACATTCGGAAATGACTTCACAGCCAACAATGACAGCACCGTCGATATCTCGGGAGGGACATTCGGAAATAGCTTCGACGCCGAAATTGGCAGCACGGTCGATATCTCGGGAGGGACATTCGGCGATTTCTTTTTTGTAGATAGTACGGTCAACATCACAGGAGGGACATTCGGAAATAACTTCAACGCCTTAGTTGGCAGCACCGTTAACATCTCGGGGGGGACATTCGGAAATGACTTCAACACCTTCATTAGCAGCACGGTCAACATCTCGGGAGGGACGTTCGGAAATGCCTTCGACGCCAGGAGTGGTAGTGCGGTCAGCATCTCCGGAGGAGAGTTCTTGCTAAATGGCAGTACAATTAATGATATTACCTCGCCTTTTACCCTTGGTGATGGAGATGTTTTAACTGGAACGCTAGAAGACGGCTCGTCGTTTATTTTTTCAACTGTCAATTCAGACAGTCTGAATGGCGTCAATTTAATTGAAACGTCCACTGCAACATTGGACACCACTCCTCAAATAATCAACACGGCTTCGACAGTACGCAGCCTTGGAACGGGGCAGACGCTCACCGTTCAACTCGGTGGCGCACTCGGCAACAATTTTACCGCGGTAGGCGCGACATTAAACGTGGAATCTGGATCCGTTGGCAGCAATGCTGAAGTAGCCAATTCTGAAGTCAACGTCTCGGGAGGCACCGTCGGAAGTGACTTCGACGCATTCAGAGGTAGTACGATTAACGTCTCGGGAGGACAAATCGGTAATGCCTTTGAGGCCTTCGATGGCAGCACGGTCAATATTTCGGGAGGGACAGTCGGAGTTGACTTCGACGCCGAAAGTGGCAGCACCGTCGATATCTCGGGAGGGGTAATTGGAAATGACTTCGAAGCCTTCGGCGGCAGTTCGGTCAACATCTCGGGAGGGGTAATTGGAAATGGCTTCGACGCCGAAAGTGGCAGCACTGTCGATATCTCGGGAGGGACATTCGGAAATAGCTTCGACGCCTTTAGTGGCAGCACGGTTAACATCTCGGGAGGGACATTCGGAAATAACTTCGACGCCTTCAGTGGCAGCGCGGTCAGCATCTCTGGAGGAGAGTTCTTGTTAAATGGCAGTAC
>CAZKTR010000518.1:0-2767 GCA_964555525.1 uncultured Pirellulaceae bacterium | reverse complement strand
CAAGATGAGTCGCAGTTGAATCAAGATGAGCCGCGGTTAAAAGGTCAGTTCAAGGTTGCTACACGGTTCCAAAAGCCCAAGAGTGAAAAGGCGGCAAGTGCGATTGACGAAGAAACGTCAAGTCTTGTCGGGCCAACGCCTGACGTTCAGCAACCAGCGGACACGAGTGCGGATCGGCCTGCTGATGATGAATTTGAATTCGACGAACTTGATACTGAGCATTCTGCTTCCGATTCAGTGGTGCTCAGTGAAGAAGAGAGAGCTAAAATTCTAGAAGCCGCAGAAATCTTAGCTGCTGTTGGGAAACGTAAAAATGTTACGGATAGTTCGCGATTTAAGTAGCTTTCGACACCATTCTGAGACTAGTGATTTCAGTTGGGCGATTGAAATTCGTATTTTCTGCTAGACGGAGGTATTTTTGGTACAATCCAGCCCAGTAAATTAAATCTCTTGTATCTCCTTATCCTTAGTATGCAGCCTCTTTTTTCGCATACGTACAAAGTAATGCCATGAAAGCTAATTTGCCTCCGTCGGGTACATCGTCATACCAAGACCCAAGTTTTGTGAATGATATAGAATTTGAAGAGACTCTCGAGTTTGGCGCTCCTAAAGATGAACCAGCAGAGGGGTTGCCGTCATTTACGGGGCAAGCAGCCTTGGTACCGGTCAAGCTTTCAGGGGCACCTACGATCGATAACTCACCGGTCGCAACTAGTTTAGCGGATGATCGGGGGAGTGCCGCTATTAGCGCCAGCGGGAATGGAGAGATTGAATTAGAGAGTGCCCAACCTGAGCTTGGCAATTTGTCTACGGCGACCAGTAGTGGTGTCGGTGAATCGACAACGACGGGAACGGAACAACCAACGGCTTTGAGGAATCCGCAGCAGCCGCCAGGGTCATTTATTGGTGATAATTGGTATTATTTATTGGCCGCAGGGATGCTGGTCGGTTGGGTGCTGTCTAAAGCTTTCGCTCGACGTGGTCCGAGCTTCGAAACTGCATGGGAAGAAACTGCATGGCAAGAACCGCCCGAGCAAGATAACAAAATCATAGGCGACAAGCCGCGAGGTCAATTTAAAAAGGCCGAGCGATTTATGAGACCGGCAGACAAAACACCAGAAACGGAAGAACCACCAGAAAATGTCACCTCTCTCGTGGTTAGTGAGGTTGAAAAAAGAGACCTTACTGAATCAGATATACTTGAAGATAAATCAACCAAACAACAACGAGTCAACGCGATGCCAATAGACCAACCAGCCGACGATGATTTTGACTTCGATCTTAGCGGAGAAGGACTTGGCTCAGACGTGTTTAGTCTTGACGAAGCGGCTGAAATTAACAAAGCAGCCCATGCTTCGAAGTCCGGCGAATCGAGCAAACGGTTTAAAACGGAAGAAGATGTTGATTCTCTGGCAGGTGAATTTGAGATCGACGACGATGAATTCGATGACCAAGACTCTCAGCTTTCATTAGCCGATAGTGACACGGAGTTTGGGTTTGATTTAGACGATGAAGAGCCAGATAGCTTGTTGGGTAGCGGTAAACAAGACAGCGAAACGTTGGCTGAGAACGCTGAATCTGCTGGAAAAGACTTAGGTGATCTTGGCCTTGCTGATGTTGTTGATGACACTAAAGATGCAGTTTCGGGTGTTGCCGAAGGGGCTCAAGCTGGAATCGCGGATGCAGCTACGGCTGCTGCTGGAGTCGCTGCGGCCGGCGCAGCAGCAAAAGGAGGATTCTTTTCTCGACTCTTCGGTTCCAAAAACAAAAATAAGAGCGCCGATGATGCGGTGGATAGTCCGCTTGACGAAAACGAAGTCGCTCCGGTTGAGCTTTCAGGGGTTGCTGCGGACGTTCCCGATTTGGCCGACGATTCATTCGGGCTGGATGCTGTAGTTGACGCGAATTCAATAGAGAGCCTTGATGGTGGAGATGAAGGCAGCGATTTTGATTTCGATTTAGAGGCTGACGATGATGACATTGATAGTGTTTCAGCGGTGGCGGTAGAGGCCGATGTTGATGAAGAAATGGAGCTTGGTTTGGATGAAATTGATTCCGACGACTCCAGTGAGTTTTTGTTTGAAGAATCGGACGAAGATGATTCAGTTGGCGATTTGGCAGCTGTGATCGACGAACCCGTTATAGAAGCATTACCTGCTGCCGAACGGGAAGCCGCTCAGGTGGAAGAATTCGCCGTTGGTTTCGAAAGTGATTCGGATGAGTTTTCGTTTGACTTGGAAGACTCCGATGAAGAGGTTTCTATCAGCTCGATGGAAACGCTAGTCGACGAACCCGTTAAAGCGGCATCGTCTCCAGTCGAAGCGGAAACTGTGCCGGTGGAAGACGAAGTCAGTGGTTCAGAGGACAGCGATTCGAGTGAATTTGGGTTGGGTCTTTTTGATGATGAAGTTAGCGATAAAGAATCGGTTGAAGTTGCCAACGAAAGTTCGGACGATGATTCAAGTGTTACTGCACCGGTCATCGCGGCGACAGCTGCCGTTGGCGCGGGGTTGGCAACGATTGGGCTCGCGGGAGCAGGATCAGTTGACTCTGCAGAATCTGACCGCCAATGGGAAGCTAAATTAAATGTCGTTGAAGATCAAAATGCTAAATTGAGTGCTCAGGTGACAACGCTGACGAAGCAACTTGAAGAAGCCAATAAGTCCGATGCTCAAGCGGAGTCGTTACAACAAAAATACGATGAATTGACCGAAACGGTTAAATCGCTCGGCTTGGAAAAGGACGAGTTGCTAAAGGAAAAAGAGTT
>CAZKTR010000517.1:0-2778 GCA_964555525.1 uncultured Pirellulaceae bacterium | reverse complement strand
TTATTGCCGTGGACAATTCGTACGCCCCGTTTGACGTTTGTTTCCGAGGGGAAACCCCGTCGCCGTTTGCTCATGGGCTCAAAAGCAAGGATCTTCGTGATATTGGTTTTGGTATCGCATGGTTCTTCTCCGCTAATGAACATAAATGCTGATTCGTTTCCAAGTGTTAGAGACGGGTGACCGATTTTCAGGTTCGCTGATTTCACGACGAAAACGACACTAAATTGGCGAGTTCAGAAAATTTCTGGACCATAATGGGAAAAATATCGCTCACCGGCGTCATCTCTATGACGAGCGACAATAGTCAACCTTCGAAAGCCAAAATGGAATCGGAAACCACCGGCCCTCGTATAGGCCCTCAACAGTTATCTGCCTTGCTGAAACAGCATGGCCGGGGGCTTGAGGTTTATGCAGCACAGTGGTCTCTGAATCCCGAGGACTGCGTACAGGAAACATTCGTCAAACTGGCGACGCTTTCTCCACCTCCGGAAAACTGTGTCGCGTGGCTGTTTGCAGCAACTCGAAATGCTGCGATAAGCTCGCTGCGATCGCGACAGCGACGTAGCAAACACGAATCGTTTTCGTCGTGGCTCCGTTGCCGCAATGCGAAATCGAGCGACCCAGCGAACTTGATTGCCCAAGCCGATGAAGCGCATCGTGTCGTCGATGCGTTACAGACGCTCGACCAGACCGATCGTGAACTGGTGGTGCTCCGAATTTGGAGTGGGCTGAAATGGTCGCAGGTCGCGGAACTAAAGCAAACCTCCACCAGCACGGCGCAGCGCAACTATGCGGCTGCGATTGGTAAATTGAAACTTTACTTGGAATCAACATGCACGAAGAAAGCGACCTGAATCCACTTTCACCGCCAGAGTCGAAAATCGAATCGACGTTGTTGCGAATCGGACTACCCGATTCGGCACTTGATTCCGATGTGCTGATGTATCGCGCTGGTTGGGCGGCTGCGATGGCCGAGGTGGAAAATGCAAACGACGTTCCGCCACCCAAAACAACCCGCTCTAGCATCTGGCCTGCTCTGGCAATGACCTGTGCGGCATCAACGGCCGTTTGTTTGATGTTGCTCATGAGAGGGCCGGGGACTGGCGGCGGTTTATCCGCGACCAATCAAAACGTCGTCAAAGTCGAACTCGAAAACACAACGGATAATTCACCAACCATCGAATCGCCGAAGGTGGAAACTCCCACGGTGGTAGTCAAAGAACTTAATCGCCAGCCGGGCACTTTGGGTCAACTGTTTTCCTTGTCGTCATTGCGTTTGGCTGGGCGACGAGACGCGGAACTTGAAAATCACCTCGCCGAAGCGATGTCCCCCAATCGACGTGCGCTGACTCGCGATTCACTAGGAACCGTTGACGATGGTGACTTTGAAGTCGAACCCATGGTACCACTGACACCCCGTTCACGAATTTTGTTCTCGCTCTAACAAGCGGTCACTTAACAAACGTTCCTCTTAACAAACGTCCCTTTAACCGAGAAACAAATGAATAGGCAAGCTTATCTAACGACTCTCACGCGACTGCTGTCGGTCTTTCTGGCTCTATCGATAACGTCCGCTTCTTGGGGACAAATCAAGGTAACGGAGTCAGATGAGGAGGACCATCTCGAAATCATCGAGATGACGGTGACCGCGGCTGCTCAGACGAGTCCGCTTTTTAAACATCGGCTTACCTTTCTTCCCCATCAAATCACCGATGGCAACGCGGCGACAGGGTATCTCCACGCTTTGTCGGGCCATGGGATGACTCGCAAATGGCGGAATTGGAACAAAGAATTTGGAGAAGATGTTGAGGGGTGGGCATATTACGATACGCCAAGGGAAGAGATTCCCATCGATAAAATGCGGCAAGTGGTGAACGGCTTTGCGGACGAAATTGATCATCATGTTTCGAGGGCGACTCGACGTAAGCACTGTGACTGGGGATATCACCTAGAAGAATTGTCGGGACCAATCACGATTGGAATTTCTCTCAATGCGCTTCAAGAAACGCGCACGCTTTCACGAACGCTGGCCCTAACCACCAAATTAGCGATTCTCGAGTCGCGTTTTGACGATGCCGTCAATTTGATGAGGATGAACTACCGTCTGGCAGAGAATGTGGGGCGAGAAAGTTTGCTGGTTGCTGATCTGATTGGGTTTGCCGAAATAGGAATCACAAACAAGAACATGGTCGATTTTATTGCGGCAGCGGATGCTCCCAATATGTATTGGGCGTTAAGAGAGTTGCCGCGACCGTTAGTCGATATCCGTGATGCGATTCGAATGGAAAGCAGCATCGGTTTGCGAATCTTTCCAGCCATTGCAAACGCCGATACTGCAGAACACAGCTCAGAAGAGTGGAATCGACTGGCTCGCGAACAGGCTCACCTCGTTTTAAACAACATGCAATATATCTCAGGCAATCCGAAGCCCCAAACAGGTAACAAGTGGATCGAATTTGCTCCCCTTGCTGTTGGGATCTATAGCTATACTTCGGCGAAGAAGCGATTGGTCGAATCGGGAGTGACCTCCGAACAGGTAGAAAAGATGGCCGTTGGGCAGGTGTTGCTGCAGGACGCAAAACGAGAATACCAGCAGAGTGCCGATCTCCTTGAGTCGGTCGCCTACCTACCTCCTGCTGATAGGAAGCGGCGATCTGATGAGGTAGAAGAGTTTTTTCATAAGAGCCAATTAAACCCAAAAGGATTTGGTCAGATAATCGCCGCCATGCTGTTGCCCGCAACCCAGCAAGTTATGCGGGCTCAGTTGCGAATTGAGCG
>CAZKTR010000516.1:0-2783 GCA_964555525.1 uncultured Pirellulaceae bacterium | reverse complement strand
GTAGTCGTCTCTTAGTCAGCGTTGAACGCGTTCACGATTGGTTTCAACTTCTTTTGAAATACTCGGGCGCTGTTTGAAGTTCTGGAGGATCGGAACTTAGTCGCCGCACTCGGATGAGTCGGTTTGATTGCAGTGCGAGTTTTCATTCAACAACACGAGGGCGATGATGGTATTGATCTATGGCCTGCTGTGCGCCATGGCGGTCGTTTTCGCCAAATTGGCGACACGGCAACAGGTAAAAGCAAAAGCAAAGCTGGCTACCGTTGATAAACAGTTCAAAGATTGCGAATCTGACTGCAAAGCAGAAGAGGTTCGCTCTGGACGGCAAGCGGGACTGGCATTGCAGATGAAGATGATGAAGGCGTTTGAGCAGCGTGAGGCTGCCAATACGGTTTGGAAGCGGAAGGCTTTGAAGGAAGCTCGCTACCAAAAACTGAGCCGTTGGCTAACCAATCTTGCCGGTCGCAAGGTGGCTTATGCCGGTGGTTTGATCGACACGATGGTAGCGATCGCTGGAGCCGAAATGCTCAACGGTGATCGGTCTTACTTGAGCACGATCGCTAAACTGATTTCTCAGATTTAGTAAATCAGAATTAAGCTCGTCCTTGGTGGCGAGCTTTTTTCGTGCGCCGAAGGTTAGTCGCAGTTTGGTTTTTGAGAGTCAATAAATTGTTTACCCCGTTTAGCGAGGGGCGTAAGGGTTGTCGTTTGGGTCGTCGGGGTATTGCGTAATTGGTTTCTGTCTGGGCTGTGGTTGTAAGGCCAGCGATTCAACTCGATTTTTACATTCAGTGACTTTCACTAAATACATAATCATGAACACCAGTGAAACCAAACTAGCAATAATTCCCAGACATGGAATGATCGAGCAAGCTGAACCAATCCCCCAATACAATCCAAGTTGTTCACCGCAATCGTCTGTTTGAATCTGTTGTGATCGGAAAAAGGTTTGGAATGCTTGAGAGAGGCTTTTCGTGTAAATAAAGACCCAGACAAGGCCAAATAGCGGAATGAAAATTAGAAAGGCTTGGCCAGGCGAGACACGTGAGCGGTAAGATTCAGGCAAGGATTTTGCTGCGCGGTACATGAGCCATGCGACCAAGAACGTAATACCGATCGCTATCGCAAAGAGGACCCCGTAAAAAGCCAGTGCAACGATTATTTCGGCTTGGGTGAGTTCTTGTTGCTGCATGTCTTGTTTGCTTGGTTTTAAAAGGAACTTGATTCAACTCAATTTATCATTCGGGATTTGAAGATGATAGGCAAAAAATAAAAATCTCAATATTAGATCTTTTCATTACAAATATTTGACTGCTGTTTCAAAATCAGGTATCGATGGAGCAGATCGCTGTCGTATCCCGTCGGCTGGAGCGGTCGGGAGCGTTTCTATTTTCGAGGTCGCAACATGCCTTTGCGAATTGCGATTGTGTTCAGTTCATTAATAACCGTTGTCAGCAGTTCAAGCTTTTGCACTTGAGCCTCGTTACTGTATCGCTCAGAAAGTTCCAGTGCTTTTTGGCACGCCAGTTCTGGATCGATCCAGGCGTAGACTAGCTTTTTTTGTGCGCGCCGGTTAGTCGCAGTTTGGTTTTGAGAGCCTACTAGTTCTTTTTGCACGTCTTAGTTGCCGGCCAGAATTGTTATGAACGAAGCGATATCTTGAAAGTCAACCACGCCATCTTGGTTGCAATCGGCTTCTTCGAGAAAACTGCCAGCCGACAAAAGACCAATAAATGGACTGATGTCCTGAAAATTAACGATGCCGTCTCGATTGACATCTCCTAAAAGAATCTCCTGAACTGCCGCATCGCCTGCCAAAACAAAGCTTGAAATCGTTGGATCGGTGTTTAAGTAAAAGTCGTCTCCCTGAAATAGAGTCGCTAGGTCGATGTGATCGGCATCGATGTCGGCCAGTTCGGCTGGCAACACGAATCCGAGTATGCCTTGATAGTTTGTCTGGAAATCGTAAGGGGTATCGCTCAACGCGTAAGGATCAATGCTAATGAATTCGTTACCATTAACGTCCTCGAATAAGAACAAAGGCCGCGAACCATTGACGGGGTGGGCGTAGGTTAGAAAGTCGGTAGGTTGCCCCGTGCCAGCGGTCAGGACCGAGAACTCGCCATTGGTTTCCACGATATTCCAAGCCAACACGTCGGAGTCCTGAACAGAGATGATCCGTTTTCCGTAGGTGGCATTTGAGACAAGGTTGCGATCTTCAATCGCTGTTTCAATGTGATCTACGTCTCCCAGCACCAAGAAGTAACGGCTCTCAAACAGATCTCCAGGATCGACATCAATTAGGCGGCGGAAGGTTCCCACGTTGAAGTTGCGAATGGGAATGCCCAGAAAGTCTCCTCCACCGTCACCCCACCTCCATGTGCCTGGACCGGGCTGCCAAGGTTGGTTGAGATGCGTGTCGGTGTCTCCAAAAACGTAAGCCAAACCGCGATCCGAACCGGAAGTGCCCTCAGAATATGCGGCCCAGCCACCGGTCGCTGAGCCGGCAACAACCTGGTTGGTTGAATTGCCAAAATCAACGATCTGTCGGTTGGTGAAACCACCGCCGGGATTGGAAACCAACATGTTGTCAAAGATAGTTTTGCGAACTCCGCCCCACGGCAAGTTGTGAAAGTCCACTGTGTCATGTCCAAAGTTATAGATCGAGTGCGTGACCTCAATGACACCGTCACCCAGGTCTTTGGTCCGTTGATAGTGAAGGAGTCCCCCGGGAAGTTGTGGAATCGCTTCGGTGTCGGCTTGCACGGCAAGGCACAGCGTTG
>CAZKTR010000515.1:0-2784 GCA_964555525.1 uncultured Pirellulaceae bacterium | reverse complement strand
AACGTTTATTCGTTTACCGTTGTGGCAACCTCGAATAACGATCCTGACATTATGGCACCCCAAGAGATCGAACTAGCGGTTACCGATGTGGCGGAATTGGTTGCAGTCAGAGACGGCTTTAGAAGGTTGACTTCAGCCCAGGAGACCGCCATTATCTCAATCGATGGGCTTTTGGAAAATTCTGGCGACATCGACTCGAACGTGGATGATTTCAGATTTCAGATTGTCGATGGCCCAACGAGTGGTATGGCTACCGTTAACGAAGGCTTCGTTGAGTTCACGCCTTTCGAAGGCTTCGAAGGCACGGACTCGTTCACTTACCGCCTAGTATCGTCTGCAGACGGAACTTTTCTCAGTGAGGTTGCTACGATAACACTCGAAAGAAGTCCCGAAACTCCCGAAGCCCCTCAATTCCGCGTTCTGCCCGACAATCCTCCTGAAAGAGAAGACGAGAATGTGGCAAACGAGGATGACTCTGACGGTCCAACTAACGGAACGAGCGTCAATCCTATCATGGCAGAGGAAGAAGACGATGATGAATTTGGACTAGTGCAGTCGGTTCCAACACCAATTGAATTGGAGGCAATCCAGCGAGCAGTCGTCGAGGACTCGGATTCGCGGGCTGAGGATGCCAGAGCTAACTTGTTGCTGGACTATGAGAGCAACGTATATTCCTACGCAGGCCGAACTCAGTTTCTAGATTTGGCAAAACAAGAACTGTCGGTCATTTCGAGTGAAGCATTTCAAAGCACAAATGATTTCAGCCAGCAACTATCGCTCCGCCAGTTTGTCGTTGGGCCTGACATTCAAAACACATCGTCTTCATTGGATATTTCAAATTTGGACCTCGGCGACCTCACGCCGCCCATTCTTGGTGCTGGAATGCTAACTTTCGCAATTGTAACAGCAGCTACTTTGACATCTTCGCAGATTCCTCGTGCCCTAGATGTTGGGGTCCTATTAGATGATGAAGAGTCGATTGAAGAGATTGTTTCAAGTTAAAGCAAAGCATTTTGAAATTACCCAAAGCTAAAACCTTCCCTCCCCAAAAAAGAATAATTCCGTGTCTTGGTTATCCCCTAAAATTCAAATAACGTTTGGCCTAGTCGCCATTGTCGTACTCGTCATGGTTTTAGCTTC
Source organism: uncultured Pirellulaceae bacterium (assembly GCA_964555525.1). GTDB lineage: Bacteria > Planctomycetota > Planctomycetia > Pirellulales > Pirellulaceae > Mariniblastus. The sequence continues at coordinate 1,644 of CAZKTR010000515.1, read as the reverse complement.
TTACGTGAAGCTGCTGCCCTCAAAGCAATCTCACGATATTCGGGCCCGAGCGCAGTTATGCGATGTGATCGCGGTGTCTGTTTTGGGACCGCTCCAAAAGCAACAGTCTGCGAAAGTCGATGCTCTGGTCGAGACGATCGTTCAACGAAATCCAGATATGCTATCGATTGGCATTCGCTCGGCAAATGGTCGATTGGTTAGCCATGCGGGTGAACACACAAAGTGTTGGGACGCGACGAGCGGAGTTCAGAAACTTTCGCCAATTCTTTTGATGAACGGTAACCATAGCTGGGGGCAAATTGAATTTACTTTTAAGCAACTTTCCAAGTCGGAAGGAAATTATCTTGGTCTAAGCGATTTTTCGTGGTTGCTGATTTTCGTTTCCACTTCGGCTGCGGTTTTCTTTATGGTCTACCTGGGTCCGTTTTTGAAAGCCTTGGCTCCTACGAAGAGCCAGAGTGTTCGTAAGACGTTAGATATTTTGACCGAAGGTCTTTTGGTAATCAACGTTAGTGGACGGATTGCGATTGTAAATCAAGTGTTTTGCACGATTACGGGTGCTAAGCAAGAAGATTTGCGCCACAAGTATCCGCACGAAGTTTTTGATTGGAAAGGGCCCAGTGGCGAACCGGTAGAAGAATACCCTTGGGTGCGTTGTGCCCGAACCGAACAAAATGTTGTCAAGCAAGCATTGTCGCTGGATGTTGTCGGAGAAAGCGGTGAGGTTGAAAAACTTGTTTTTCATGTCAACTGTGGGTTGGTCAATTCGGAATCGGATAAGGGCCATGGCGTTATGGCCACGTTTGAAAACGTGACCGAGCTTGAAAATAGTAAGCGAGCGGCACAGGTGGCTAACCAAGCGAAATCAGATTTTTTGGCAAATATGAGCCACGAGATCCGCACGCCAATGAATGCAATTCTTGGTTTTACCGAGTGGTTGCAACGTGGATTGGCTACCACGCCTGAAGAACAGCAAGAGTATTTGTCGACCATCCATTCAAGTGGAAAACACTTGATGGAGTTAATCAATGATATTTTGGATTTGTCAAAGATCGAAGCAGGCCGTATGGAGCTATCTGCGATCGACTGCTCGCCCTTCAAGATTGTTGACGATGTGGTCAATGTGCTCAAAGGAAAGGCTCAAGAGAAGCAAGTCGACTTGCGAGCAGAATTTAGAAACGCAATTCCAGAAAGTATCCTTGTTGACGACGTTCGTTTGCGACAAGTTGTTACGAACCTAGTCGGTAATTCGATCAAATTTACCAGTGAAGGCGAAGTCGTGGTGCTGGTCGAACAACATCAGGTCGGCGACAAGTTTAAGCTGGCCTTTGAGATCTGTGATACTGGGATTGGTATGACTCCAGAACAGCAGGCGAAAATTTTCCAACCATTTGTGCAAGCCGATTCTAGCGTCACTCGAAATTTCGGAGGTACTGGGCTTGGCTTGACAATTTCTAAGCAGATCATCGAATCGATGGGTGGGGAACTAAGTGTTTTTAGCCAGCCAGGTGAAGGAAGTATCTTCTCATTTGAAATTGATATGGAGCCGACTGCCAATGCTAGTTTGATCACTCACTCGCAATACCACGCCAAAGTAAATGGGGTGCAAGGAGCGGTTCGTAAGGTCACGACGTTACCAGCTGG
>CAZKTR010000514.1:0-2785 GCA_964555525.1 uncultured Pirellulaceae bacterium | reverse complement strand
ATTTTTGGTTCTCCATCATGATCTGCCAGCGGCCTTTTGATTTCAGCAGTAGCCCCTCGAAGTGAATGAAGGCGACGGTTTCTTTACCGTCGGTCGTGGTGGCGTAGCGGAAGATGCCGGTCTCGTGGGCGGTGGTCGCATCGTGAAAGCGTTGTGAAACCCGGAATTCTACGGAGGCGGTTATTTTTTTGGCTTTCGTGTCTTCAAAGCCTTGTTTCCATTTTGCTAATGCTTTGGACAAGGGATAGCTGGTCTTTTTTTTGCCCGATACCAATATGCCAAGTGGATGACAGGTTGCTGAGTAACCAGCGAAGTCGCCTTCTTTTACACTTCGCGAGACCTCGGCCCAGTAGGCGTTGAGTTCTTTTTCGATCGGGGCCGGCTGCTTGGCTGTGTCGGCGGTTTGAGATGTGCCAACGTTTGTAAAAAACAATAAGGTCAAGCAGAGGAAAGTTATCGTCTTAGTCATCGAGTTCTTTCGAGAGTTTTGTCGCTGATTAGGTGCGTTAGTGGTTTGCGGAAGTAGAAACGCAGAGGACGCAGAGTTTTTGTTGGGGCATTTCCTCCGCGTTCTCTGCGTTTCAAAATTATCTTCCACCAAACATTCTTGGTTATATAGATATAGATGGCTTACGCTCGACTGCCGTTTTACAGTGAGTTACGTCTTGAGCTCTAGTTGAATTGATTTGACTAGATTGTTGAAGTCACCTGTCAACGATTTCAACCAACCGGCTTTATAAGAGCTGATTATAAAACCAACCACAAAACAAACGACCGCTACCACGATAAACTGATTCGCCTGCTGGCTTAAAAACTGTTGTAAATCCGATGAATGGTCCGCTGCCAAGGCCAGCAGCAACAACGGCGTTAGCAATAAAGGGATTCTCGCCAGTAGCGGCCAGCGGAAACTTCCCCAAAGAATCAATGTTAGTCCTTGCAACAACACAATGTAGCAGGCGGCGTGCCAGCCAGCGGCGAATTCGGTGAAGGCAGCAGCGGTGATTCCAATCGAGCAGACTTGCATCAACCCGACCGCAGCCAAGCGTAGCCAAACGGCTTGCAGTCCACTGAAGGCCAAGCCAATCCAGAGACAGTAAGCCATCAAAGTTTGCGCCCCAGCAAACCAAGCGAGTGGTAAGTTGTACGGCGAAAGTGATATTCCAACCGCGACACTAGTTGCCACCGCGGCCGTTGCCCATTGCTTGATCGTGCTCGCCCGAAACGCCCAGTAGTTTTGCAAGCCCACCAAACCAATCAACGGCCAGAAACTGTGTACCGATTCAGTCATGGTGGTTTGGTCCGGTCCGGCAAAGGCAGCGATTAACAACAACGAACTGATTACTAATCGCATTTTTGTTTTGCCACGAAGTAAGAACACACCCGCGTATACGAACAACAGCATTAGCGTGATCCAAAACGGGCTGGCAATCGATCTGGTTAATAGATCAAAAAACTGCATGTAGGTTTGGTTGGCTGAAATAGGCAGCGACATTAGTAGCATCGCCACGCCGAAAGTTGCGAATCCTGTCACACCCTTCGCAGATGTTCTGTGTTCGACTTGCCAGGCTTCGAAGATCAAAACGGCCGTCGCAAAGATGATCGGAACGTAAAAATGCAATCCGATCGGATTGTCCCAGCCATATTCTGGAATAAAAGCCAGCGACATAAAGTACAGTCGCAGGCAAGCCACACCAACCAACACCACAAAAATCGACCAAGGGTAAGCTGGCCAGCTCCACGGGGTACCGTTGTCGCGAAACATTGCCTGGGAGGCTCGAATGGCCGGAAGACACATTAGGATTCCCAGAGCCACTAGCCAACCAAAGGTATATAGTTTTCCTGTGGCCGAGAATTGCGACAGTACCGGCCAGTTGTCAGCGGGGCTGAATAGGAGCGAGTAGAAAAAGATTAAGAACAGAATGAAGTAAAACGGGAGTCGCAATGCCATCGGGAAAGTAACTTTTAAACAGCGCACTAACGCTTCCCAGATTCCGACACTTAGTAAAAACCCGCCCATTAAAATCGCGGCAGAAGTCAGCGGCTGAGAGCGAACGACGGCGTCGCAACTAGTTACTGCATTCACTGCCAGCAGCAAGATTGAGAGCACGATTGTTCGAGCATCATCCCAGACTCCGCCAAAGCGAATGATGGTGATCGCGGTGAGCGCCATTGCGGTCATCACGGCGCCCAGAACGATTGGAAGAAGATACGGATGGTCCGTAAAGTAGGATCCCGAATCGGTTGCGATTCGCAGACCGTACAGAAGAATAGCAGTCCCTATTAAATAGAAAGGGTTCTGCGTGTACAAAAATCTTACGACGCCCGGCTTACTCATCACCAACCTCCAGTCCATGAATTAAATCAAGAAGTGTTGCGATCAATGTCCTAATAAATCATAGCAAGCGAAGGCTAAATGGCAAATTTTTGGTGGACGGCGGATGGCGGAAAAGATTAGCCGTTTTGGCGCTAGCCACGGTTCTTGGGTACAATGGATATTGTTCCGCAACCGAGGCTAGCGCCAAAACGGCTTATTGAATGACCAACCAAGCCTTGTACCAACTTTAACGCTTTTTCTTCTTCCGTTTCTTGCGGTACACGAGCGAAGTTCCAGTTCGCTCGGACCAGATGCTCAGCACGCTGTTGAGCACTGGGCGGTGCATCGCGTTGTTTGGGTCGGCGTTTTGGCCTTCGTACGATCCGATCGTGACGCCGTTGATTGCGGATACAGGTAGCACCGCCATCGGCGAGCTAAACCAAAGGACCTCGTCGGCCGCTTGAAACTCGG
>CAZKTR010000513.1:0-2786 GCA_964555525.1 uncultured Pirellulaceae bacterium | reverse complement strand
CTTCCTCGTCTCCGTCTTCCTCGTCTCCGTCCTTTTCCGGTTTGCTCATCGCCATCTGATTGATTTCGACGGTGTAGGTGCCGGGTACAGCAATTGGTCCGCGGCCACGCGTTCCGGCGTGCCGGAAATTCCATTGAGCTCGGTGCATACCCTTGGACGTGCTACCTTGAATCCGAGTAACGACGTCCCCTTTCATGTCACGAATCGTCAGCCAAACTTTTGGTGATTGCTCTCGATCTTCGGCCTTAAATTTATCCCAGCTCGGGTAGAAAACGCTTTTACCGTCGCTGGCCATTTTGCTGTTTTTGGAAATCCGCTCAGACTTTTTGGTTTTCAGGGATTTGTTCAAGTGGTAGGTAAACGTGACTCCGTAGGCCGGGTTCGGCGCCACGAAAAAACTCGCTCCTTGGTAGGCCTTGCCGCTACCAGCAAGTGGCGACGCTTGAGCGTACATTAACCCTTTCTTGATTGGAAAAAATTTGTTTTCGTTTGATGTTTCCTCGCTGATCTCACGCAACGGTGAGTAATCGTCTAGGATATAGAATCCACGTCCAAACGACGCCAACACCAGATCGTTTTCTTCAGCTTGGATTTCCATGTCACGAATGGCGACTGTTGGCAGCCCTGATTTCAAGCGAATCCATTTCTTGCCTTCGTCGATTGTAAAGTAACAACCGAATTCGGTGCCACAAAATAGCAAGTTCGGATTTTCGTGATCTTGTTTCAGACAGTATACGCTGCCTCGCTCTGGCAAGTCGCCTGTAATCTCGACCCACGTTTCCCCTCGATCCTTCGACATCACAATATAAGGCTTGAAGTCACCACGCTTGTGATTGTTGATCGCCACGTAAACCGTATCTGAATCGTGAACATCTGCTTCGATATCATTGATGTAGGCAAACTCTGGTATGTCCAGAGTTCCGAATGTCTCGTGCTTCTTCCAATTTTCGCCGCCGTCGGTTGTAACGCTGAAAACACCATCATCGGTGCCAACATAAATTAGGTCTTCAGTAATCGGCGATTCGCTGACGGAGACAATCGTGCCGTACATGGATGTCGACATGTTTTTGGCAACCGCGTCTGGTCCCCACACGCGTCCCATGACTTTCAGTTTGTTGCGGTCAACGTTGCGGGAAAGGTCGTCGCTGATCGCCTTCCAGCTGTCACCCCGATCTTCGGTTCGATAAAGACGCTGTGATCCGTAGTAAACTCGCGTATTGGAGTGGGGCGAAATCAGCAAGGCCGAATCCCAGTTCCAGCGGTTCGGTGTTCCACCTTTTTCTAGCTGGGGGCGAATATCGACTCGCTCACCGGTCTTGCGGTTGTATCGAACCAGTCCACCATATTGCCACTGCGAGTAGATTGTGTCTGGGTCTTCCGGGTCAACTGCGGGGTCAAATCCGTCACCGAATACGGTGATAAACCAATCGCTGTTACGAATGCCGTGTGTATTGTTTGTTCGCGACGGGCCACCTTGTGTTGCGTTGTCTTGGGTTCCGCCATAGACGTAGTAGAACGGTTTTTCGTTGCTGACTGCGACTTTATAGAATTGGGTAATCGGCAAGTTGGATTTGAAGTCATACGTTTTACCTCGATCCCATGTTTCGTATACACCTCCATCACAACCGACGATCAAGTGATCCGCATCGGCAGGGTCGATTACCAGCGCATGGTTGTCGACGTGTTTGTTGGCTTCGCCAATCGGAGAAAAGCTTTTACCACCATCCTCAGTCACCTGCATATACGTGTCCAAAGAATAGACTCGATCGAACTTGTGCGGGCACGCGACGATTTCTTGGTAGTACTGTGGGCTGGTAGAAATGTAGTCGCCCATTCGTTGCCATGTCTCGCCACGATTGGCACTGCGATAAAAACCACTTTTGTCCGATGCGGCTTCCACAAGGGCGTAGATGACTTCGTGATTGATAGGTGAAACCGCCATCCCGATTCGGCCTTTGTCGCCACCGGGCAGTCCACGGTTGATCTTCTTCCATGATTCGCCACCGTCAGTCGATTTGTGGATTCCGGATTCTGGTCCACCATCAATCAAAACCCACTGGTGCCGCCGACGTTGGTAAGCGGATGCATACAAAGTATCGGGGTCAGCAGGATCCATGTGGACTTCATTGATGCCCGTGTGTTCGCTGATGTGGAGAATTCGATCCCACGTTTTTCCGCCATCGGTTGTCTTATACAGTCCCCGATCACCTCCTTCTTTCCAAAGAGGGCCTTGGGCGGCAACGTAGACGGTGTTGCCATCATCTGGATGCACAATAATCTTGCCAATGTGCTCGCTGTTTTCGAGACCTACCTTTTTGAAGCTACTGCCGCCATCAGTCGATTTATAAAGTCCATCGCCATAGCCAACGCTTCGCTGTGAGTTGTTTTCGCCGGTACCTACCCAGACAGTGAATCGGTCATTTGGATCAATGGCAATACAGCCAATTGAATACGAACCTTCGCCTTCAAAAATTGGCTTCCAAGTAACGCCTGCATTGCTGGTTTTCCAAACGCCGCCCACTGTTGCGATATACCAAGTACTTCGTTTAACTGGATCGACCGCAATGTCAAGGATGCGACCCGACATAAGGGCTGGACCAATGCCACGAAATTTCAGCGACGAAACGAGGCTGGAATTTAGACCAGGAGCTGGATCTTTTGGTTCGTCTGAATCCTGAGCAAAACAGTAGTTGGTGATTGGCAGTGAAGTCACCAGATAAAGGAAAAGAACGATCCACGGCTTTCGATTGGTCATGCGAGTTCCAAATTTCGATATTAGATAAAAC
>CAZKTR010000512.1:0-2788 GCA_964555525.1 uncultured Pirellulaceae bacterium | reverse complement strand
GGGGCTGGCCCCTGACAACAACAGATTTCCAAACAAAAAACAACAGTTTCAAAAATTTGTTTTGAAAGGCGATTGACAAATACTTAGACCGTCGCTGACCCCAGCGAAGCTTTCTAATCTTCATTGTTTGGGGCTCGAGTCGTACTGATGAAGGCGTCACCGCTTGTCGTTCGGAATAACGCATCACCATTTTCGATAATAGATGTAGAGCCATATGCAAAGGAAGTTACGCCTTCGGTAAGAGGATGGTCGATGATTCGGGAACCTGATACGAGTTGCGGACCACGATCGAGCACTGCGTCTACAACTCTCAGGTCAGTCTGGAAGAACTCTAAAATGTCGTTAACGGCAGCGACGGAAATTTTCGATTCAACACTAGCAATACCGGAAGATTCGGCTGTCAAGAAAATGTTAGTGCCTTCTAGGACGTGGCTTCGAAGCACCGACTTTTCCGAGTTGGATATCGGTCGTGTATAAGGCAAAACAACAAGGTCAACCCCTGCAAGCTCCTGATCGGTAATGTCGCTAAATGTCTTCGACCTTACGCCTGGAAGCGAAGAGAAAAATTCATCTACTTCGACTGGTGCAAAGCGATTGAACGATTCGTCAAAAATGGCAACGGATGTTCCGACTCCCAGCAGATTGCTGAAAAACTGCCTGTTCCCAGGGAGCGAATCGTTTGGAATTGAATCGGTGAGTGAAAAAAGAGGTGTCGCATCGCCGGATACGGTGATGTTGCCCGGGATCGACTCTACGACGGTGAGGTTAACGGTTCCCGTATCGGTAGCGTAACTAACGAAAAGTGCCGACCCGTCTTCCGTGCCACGAATGTCGTCCAGAGGTACGCCAAGAATCATCTCTTCCCCCGAGAGTGCTATTACACTTCCCAGGCGATCACCTGGCCTTTGGTCATCGGTCTCAATCAGTTCGACGAACTGCCACTGCCCCGTATTGTCACGTTGGTAAGAATACACAAGCCCAGTGGCTCCAAATGAGCGGCTAGTGCCTGAAGCCCCAATGACTAAACGGTCACCCGAGATGGAAACGTCGTCTCCAAAAAGGTCTCCGCTAGTTCCGTTTCGACTATCACTTGTCGGGTCTGCAGTCAGTTTGGCGACCTGAATCCACTCATTCGAGTTTGAAATTTGATCAAACAGAAAGACACTGCCCGCATTCACGCTGCCATCAACATCGTCCAATGGGCTTCCGATTGCAATCGTCCCGTCGCTAAAAGAAAGTGACTGACCAAAGTTATCCCCTGTCTGGGGTTCGGGGTTGTCAATTCGAAAAGCCTCCCCCCATTGGCCACTTCCAAAACGATTTCGCTCATAAACGAAAACGGATCCTGTATTGGCACCGCCATTTCGGTTCGCCCCAACGACAAGTACATCGCCTTCGATGGCAAGCGAACTTCCGAAGCGATTTCGAGATCCGACGGGTGTACTATCAAACACAGTCGTTTGATAACCCCAATTGTTTCGTCCTCCAAGATTACGCTCAAACAATGAAACGCTTCCTTGATTGGTGCCGGACCTGCTGGGGTCGTCATCCAGCCAAGCACCAACCGCAATCGTATTGCCGTCAATCGCAACTGACGAACCAAATTGGTCGTTCGATTCCGGATTCGGGTTCTCAAGTTTGGTAACTAAACCCCAGTTGTTGGCGCCCCCTTCGTTTCGGGAGAAAACATAAGCGGCCCCAGCGTCCGCGACGGATCCATTATCAGATCGCCGAGCGCCAACCACCGCCAAACCTCCATCGATCTCAACGGACCACCCAAAGTAGTCGGCAGCTTCCGCGTCAGGAGCTTGCAAAGTGGCGACTTGGATCCAATCCCCATTGAGCCGTCGGTAGATGTAGGCCAGACCTGAATTAGTTGGCTGACCTTCCCCTTCGGCCAAGCGAGCGCCAACAATGGCGTGGTCATCGTCGATATCAACCGCAGAAGCGAATTGATCCCTGTTCACAGTATCTGCACTTTGCAACTGCAGGGGAAGCAAACCAATTTCGTAGTCGAATGAATCTGTGCCGAGAAACCCTTCGTCAGCCAGGTAACTAATTTTGCCATTTTCGAGAATACTTGCTTCACCATGGTCGCCTTCGAAAACAGTTTCGAGGGTGACCCTGTCTCCCGGAATGTCATTGGCGAGCACATCCACGATGGCAAGCCGATCGCTAGCAACTATTGGGGCGTCGTTAACGGCAATTGGCGAGTTACCCGACAACAGATACCGCGACTCCAGTGTTTCCACTTCCAATGTTGTGGATTGAAGTAGTTGAGGGTGAGAATTCGTTACCTGAGCAACAATCGCGAGGCATTTTGTTATTAAGGTCATTAAGGTCATTGTGCAAAACTCAGAAGAGGCCGTTGAATTGTTCAAGATAGGTCGGGTGCGATATTAACATGGACAATACTTGGTAGCAACAGAATTAGATAATTGCTACAGGAGAAACTAGCCGTATTACGGACGGATCATCCAATACAATTGCACTAGCACTCGCCAGCGATGGCGCAATGTTCGGGGACAGCCGCTGAATTTCTACGTTGCAGCCATGAGAATTTGAGTTTTGAGCTCCCCTGGGAGCTTAATTAGCCCTGAAAACGGGTGAGCTTTTCCGCTGACATGACAACAACAGACGTGAAGCCTCAAACCTTCGGTTGAACAAAACTAAGGATCAGGCACGAAATAAGTTCCCGATTTCCAAGGAGCAAAAATCATAACCCGAATGCGTCTGGCTACCGATTTCTCCCATGGCTGCCCATACCCAAGGCAATTAAACACCGCTT
>CAZKTR010000511.1:0-2788 GCA_964555525.1 uncultured Pirellulaceae bacterium | reverse complement strand
GGTACTCTTCTTTTGTTTCTGGAAGCTTGTCCAGAGCGAGTTGGCAAAGATTGTTGGCGAATTCGATGAAGCCATCGTTCTTGGCTACGAAGTCAGTTTCGCAGCTGACGGCCATCACGATTCCGGTGGTTCCGGCTTCATTAGTTTTGGCAACCACAACACCTTCGTTGGCGTCGCGATCGGCTCGTTTGGCAGCTACTTTTTGGCCTTTTTTGCGAAGCCAATCCAGTGCGCCATCGATGTCGCCACCGGATTCTTTAAGGGCTTCTTTACAATCCATCATGCCAGCGCCGGTGGACTTACGTAGTTCGCTAACTGCTTTTGCGGAAATCGACATATTTTTTCCTTATCAACTTGGTTGCTTTGATTCGTTTTTGAGACCGCTTGAGAAAGCTAAGGTTCAAGCGGTTTGAGGATTTTTAAAAATAGCCCGGCGAAGATGATCGCCAGGCCTTGGTTTTCGAGCCTAATCAAGCGGCTGTAGGTTCTTGCGAACTGAGTTCTCATGAACTGGGGTCACACATGAACCACTGAACGAAAGTTCGCTCTAGCTCGCTGGCGGAGTAACTTCCTCTGCTTCGGCAGCAGCGGGAGCTTTCTCAGCAGCAGGGGCAGGGACAGGAGCTTTCTCAGCGGCAGGAGCAGCAGCGGCTTTTGGTTTGGGTTTGCGAGCTGGTTTGCCGTCAGCACCTTCGTTTTTGGCGACCACGTTCTTGCGGCCAGCCAAAACAGCGTCGGCCATGTGGCTAACGATCAGTTCGATACTGCGGATACCGTCGTCGTTGCCAGGGATCGGCAAGTCAACCATGTCCGGGTTACAGTTGGTATCGATCAAAGAAACGGTGGTGATGCCAAGGTTCTTGGCTTCAAGGATCGCGTTCTTTTCTTTGTTAGGATCGACAATGATCAAGCACTCAGGCAAGCGGTTCATTGATCGCATGCCGTTTAGGTTGCGGTAGATCTTGCGGTATTCGCGGTTCAAAGAAGACTGAGCTTTCTTTGAGTAACCGTCGATTTTATCGCTGCCACGAATCGCTTCTAGCTCTTCGAGTCGACTCATTCGGCTACGAATGGTTCGGAAGTTAGTTAGGGCTCCACCCAACCAGCGTTCGCTAACGTAAGGCATGCCACAACGGTCGGCTTCGCGCTGAATCGCTGCTGAAGCTTGACGCTTGGTACCGACGAACAAAATCAAGCTGCCGCCACTAGCGACATTGGCCACGAACTTTTTAGCTCGAAGCAATCCACGAACGGTTTCGCGGATGTCCATGATGTGGATTTGGTTTTTTCGACCGTAAATGTAAGGAGCCATCTTAGGGTTCCAGCGGCTAGCGCGGTGACCAAAGTGAACTCCAGCGTCGATCAAATCTTGAACGAGTTTGTTTGCCATAAAATCCTCCCATTGGCTTGCAGAGCACTTCCGAACGCATGGCTAGCATTCGGGCCGACCTTAAAGCAGGAACGGTTTCGCAAGCGGGTATAAAAATAAACAGATTGACCGGAATCACCCCAGTCAAACGAAGTCGAAAGTTTATCGGCAAGCATTCAGAACGACAATCGCCAATTCAACGGTTTTCCAAGGTTTTCCGGGGTTTTTGACGCTGTCACGGATTCGACAGCGGGCGGATGGGAAAAGTGGCTGGTTTCGGAGGGTTTTCAGGGGCGTCGTAGCTGGGCTCGCCAGAGTTCAGGAGGTCTTGGCGATTCGCCCGAAGTCTGGCGACGTCGGCTACGAAGCTGGGCTTGCAGAGTTCAGGAGGCCCGACGCTAGCGCGTACGGCTCACGGGTTCGCCCGAAGTCTGGTGACATCGACTACACTGCCAACCCGCAAAGTTTGGCTGACCGGTTTGGTTTGGCCAACGGTCATTGTCGAGCTATTTTCCCTGGCCGCTAACAACGGCACAACCGAATCCGGCTTTCCCTCAAAACGGTTGCAACTGAATCATTGCTTTTAATGCGACCAACCGGAATAACGATAACAACCGTATCTATTCTTTGCATTGATTACGGTAATTCTAAACATGGCCAGCTCCAAAAAAATCGATCGACGTCAAGCGATCAAACTCACCGCCGCGGCGGCATCGGTGGCTGCGACCACCGTTTCAGGAAAGTCGGCTAGGGCAGACAAGCCCATCAAGAACTTAGTGCAGCTTGGTCATCGAACCAAAACCAGTCTCACGCCGATCAAACTCCGCGCTGCCAACGATTATCGAAACAGTTTAAAAGCTTACGGCGGGCAGTTCTCCAATCCGATCCGCGATCTGTTCACTTCCGCTAAGAAGGCAGACAAAATTCACTTTGGCGTTGTTGTGGTTGGTTCGGGCTACGGAGCTTCGATCACTGCGGCCAAGCTTTCGCAAAAACTCAAACCCGGTCAACGCATTTGTATGCTTGAGCGAGGCAAGGAGTGGGTGCCTGGCACGTTCCCCGATACTTTCGCCAAAGTTTCAGGGGATGCTCGTGCGAATTTAACGGGGCCGACGAAGGGGCAAGTCACCAAGCCGTTGGGTTTGTTCAACTTGATGATTAACAATGAAGTCAACGTTTTGACCGGCAGTGGTCTTGGCGGCGGTTCGCTAATTAACGCCAGCATCGCATTGCGCCCGCATGCGGAAGTTTTTCAGCAGCAGCGTTGGCCGGAAGCCTTGCGAAACGTCGAAGTCCTTGGGCCATACTATGACGCCATGGCCCGTTCAATGTCGCTCAGCCGAACCCCCTTCGATCAAACGCCAAAAGTACGATCGCGCCGGTTGGCTGCTGAACGTTTGAGTCAGAGCCCTGGATTCT
>CAZKTR010000510.1:0-2806 GCA_964555525.1 uncultured Pirellulaceae bacterium | reverse complement strand
CACTTGGCGTAGCAGCCGCCTTCGATGTTGAAGACGCCGCCACCGTTCCAGCAGTGTTCGTCATCGCCAACGAGTTTTCGGCCGCCGTCTGCGGATAGGGTGGTCTTGCCGGTTCCAGAAAGGCCAAAGAACAGCGACACATCGTGCTTTTCGCCGACGTTGCATGAGCAGTGCATCGACAAAACATCTTTCTTTGGCATCAGGTAGTTCATGATCGTGAACACGCCCTTTTTCATTTCACCGGCGTACTCGGTTCCTAGGATGACCATTTCGCCAGAGTCAAAGTTAAGCGATACCGAGGTGGTTGAGTCGATGCCTTCGACAGAAGTGTCGGCTGATTGTTGGCCGGCGTTGTAGATCACGTAATCGGGTTCGCCGAAGTCGGCAAGTTGTTCAGCCGTTGGGCGGATGAGCATGTTGTGCATGAACAACGCGTGGTAAGCTCGCGAACAAATGACTCGGATCTTCAGTTGCGAAGCGGGATCCCAGCCAGCAAATGCGTCAAGTACGTAAAAGTGGTCGCAGTTGTCCAGGAAGTCCACAGCGCGTTGTTTGGCTTGAGCAAAGGAGGACTCTTCCAACGGCATGTTGACGTCACCCCACCAGACGTCGTCTTTGATGCTGTCTTGCATCACGATACGTTTGTCTTTGGGGCTGCGACCGGTTTTGTTTCCAGAAAAGGACGCCAAGCCGCCGGACTGAGTAACTTGTGCTTTGTCGTAGAGGATGGCTTCCTCGTACAGTTTTGCGGGGTCGGCGTTGCGCAGCACGCCTTCAATGAATTTGCCTTGGGCCAGTGCGGCGATGCGAGATTCTTGGTTCATGATTTTTTCTGTTCGAGTGCTTCAATCACTTCTGGAAGAGGAAACTCGAGAATCGAAACTTCTCCGAGTGCCTTGAGTTCTTTCAGCCGGTGCCAGCCACGAGTGACCAAATCCTCACGCGTAGTAACATAGTCTTGGTCGAGGTTTTCTTTGGCAAAGTCTGCTTCGACTTCGACAGGTGGAAAATCATCGGCCACGATGAATTGCGCCAAGGTTGGGTTGCAACGAATGTGTTTTTCAGGCTGGGCGTGGAGTAGTTCAGGGTCGAGTAAACCAATCACAAAACGAAGGTACAGATCGCTGTCGGTGATCTTTTCCACATCAGCACCACATACGCAACATAGATATCCCTCATCGCATTTCGCCATTGAGAGTCTCCGTTGGTTGAGGATAGTTAGGGGTGTCGGTGCGGTTATTTCGTCCGTTAATCGGCTAGGACGTGAGTTTGCTTTCCGTTAACGGCCAGCACCAAGGAGTTTAATTAGCTTTGCCCTTTCGCAAATACCGATATGCGAAAAAACACAGATTTAAAATCCGAGCACGTCGTACATGTCGTATAACCCCGAATTTTGGCCGACGACGAACGAGGCGGCTGCCAGGGCACCAGCGGCGTAGCAATCACGGTTGGATGCTCCTACCTTTAGTTCAATTGTCTCTCCAAGCATGCCGAAGACGATCGTGTGTTCACCAGGGTTGTCTCCCGTTCGAACTGCGTGGTAGCCAATTTCGTTTTGTGGACGCTGGCCGACGATCCCTTCGCGACCGTGCTGGTGATTGGTTTGCCCCATCACCGACGCCACGATCTCTCCAAATTTCAGTGCCGTTCCGCTAGGGGAGTCGGCTTTGAACCGGTGGTGCCGTTCGATGATTTCAACATCCACGCCCGACGAGTGGTCTTTGAGGGCCTTGCCCGCCATTTCGACCATCTTCATCGACAGGTTGACCGCTAGGCTCATGCTGGGAGCAAACACGATCGGAATGGTTTTGGCGGCATCGTGGAGCTTCTGTTTGGTGGATTCCTCGAGGCCGGTAGTAGCCATCACCAACGGGGTTTTCGAAGTCGCACAGAAATCGATGGCTTGGTCGGCACCGGCGGGCACGGAAAAATCAATCACCGCCGCAGGAGAGTTCTCATAAGTGGCCGCCAGTGGAACGCCAATCGGGCCAATACCTGACATTGAGCCAATATCTTCGCCCAGTTTGGGGTGATTGGCTGAGTCGACGGCGTCCACGATTTGAAAATGGTCGTTTTGGTTGCCGAGATCGATCAGGCGAGCGCCCATACGGCCGGCGGCTCCACTAATGGCAAGTTTGAGCATTGAATTCCTTTAAAAGTCTTATTTTTGGGGTGTTTTTTGGGGAGATTTGGCTTGGAGAGCGAATACGTCAAATAAGGTGAAATTGATGAAAGTATTCAAAAAAGCGTCGAAAATTGAAACACTTTTGCGGTTAATACGTATTTAAGTTACTAACGTTTTCGAGGCTGAGGAGTTGAATACGGAAACGGCCTGAGAAGGTTTGTCCCCTTCTGAGAAGGTTTGTCCCCTTTTATCCACGGCTTTCGGGTTTGAGACAACCCTTGGTGAGTTGGGGTTCAGAGGGGCGGACTGGGCTGGAAATAGCGCCTGACCGGTGCCTTTTCAACCTTAAGGCGACAAAAACACTGTGTTTTGGGCCTATTTTAATTGAATATCGGTCATAGCGTACCTACGATTAGTCGACCGATTACATGCATCTGCGTGCCTATTAGGGCATTTGGCAAGGCAGATTCCAACTGGAGAATCCGATGGCGAAGATGAAAAAGACAGAGGTTAAACCTTTTAAGGAGATGTTGTTAGCGTTGCGTTCACGACTGCGAGGCGATGTTTCGACGATGGCGGATGCCGCTCTTTCAGGTAAACATGGCTCTGGTTCTTCTGGGGTATCAAATCACATGGCTGACATGGGTTCGGACACTTTCGAGCAAAACAATACGTTGATGC
>CAZKTR010000509.1:0-2808 GCA_964555525.1 uncultured Pirellulaceae bacterium | reverse complement strand
TTGTCGTTTTGATTACGAATGGGTTGTCCTCTGAATCAAGTCGACGACAGATTTGCTGGATGGGTGGAAACCACTGACATAAATGGTTGGCTATCTAGGCAAGGATCGAATTTTTTTGGAAGGCTTCTACGGTGGCGATCTTATTTTGTTCGCGGTTAGGAAAATGTTTTTTCCCAGGAATTTCGCGGGTTTTGACACTCAGTTGAAGGCTGATGTTGATTTTTGTGGGAGTAAGTTTGTTTGGTATTTCTATGGGCTTGCGGCACGATGGTGAGTTTTGGCCTGCTGCTTGCATTACTAGCAAACGTCAACCGACGAGCGGTTGAAAATAAGAACGTTTTTATATTTTCTTTTACAGGGAACTAGTTATGAAAAACTCAATCGCCAGCATCGCTTTCGGCGTCGCAATCTTCGCCATGGTCGGAAGTGCGTCAGCTCAACTTGTACTATCGGGAAACACGGATAATGATTCCGCAATCGAGTTCCCTCAAATCGAACAAGGTCAAATCGATCTAGGTTTAATCGAACCAGGTCAAATCGAGCCAGCTTTAGCCGCTCCTGCCGCCGTTCAAAAACCAGTAACCGTGTTGCCGCAGGCAACCGTGACTGCTCCTCGGATCACACCGCAGACCGTTCCTTACGTCCAGCCGCCAGCGGTTGTAGTGCAACCTCCGGTTCAACCTACCGTTCCCGCACCGGCTGTGATCCCAAATCCAACTTACGTCGTGCCTACGACTTGTGCGTTCTTGCCAAAGCTTCAGTTCAATGGAAGGATGACGCATCTAGGTTTACAAGTGATCTCGGCTGACTACGGCGGGGTGGCTGAACGCATCGGTTTGGAGCCTGGAGACATCATCGCCTCGATCAACGGTCAGTCGATTCACTGCGATCAATCTTACAAGCAAGCACTTACCCAAGCAGCTGTCTACGGCGGCGGCAACGTTACCTTGAAAGTTCGCAATGTTCGCTGGACACCAGGTTGCTTGCACACGCAGAAATACTTGACCCTCGCAGCTCAGTTGCCTCGACGGACCGTCACTGCAATCTCCGCCAGTATTGCTGTTCGGTAAAGCCCTTCACCCCAGCCCCTCTCCCCAAAAATTCGGAGTGAGTTTGAACTTAGTGAATGGTTTTTTCATCCGAATTTTCGGGGAGAGGGGAGCGAGTGGGGATAGGAGTGGTGGACTGGACCGATTGCTCAGTTTTGGCTTCCTGAATTTGACTTGGCTTTTTCAATGATTGCCTCTCAATGCGCAAAAGAAGGCTCCTGCCCTTCATGCTGAGTATGAGCTTTGTGAGTTTTAAAAACATAGCGCCCAACAGTTACGAATCAAAGCCTTTTACGGCACTCAGCCTCCCCCAAACAGCCAACTATGGAAAAGTCATTAAAATTCAAAATTGACTCCCCTTAGGCCCAAAAAAGTAGTAGACTTCCGGCATAGGGATTTGAGCCGCTTGCAGCCTTAACTGCTAAAGAGCCTTCAGCGTTCCACCTTGCTTGGGTGGAATTTGAACGACCCACGATTTTATTGCGTGCCTGCGTTTGTTCATTTCTCCATTAACCATTCTGGTTATGCTTCAACCATCAATAATGGAGTTTGCGATGCAAACGACGATAGACAATACCACTAAAACTTCGATTCAAAGTTCACCGTCAGATAGTAAGCTCGGTTACTCGACACTGTCTGTCCATGCCGGTGAGGCTCGGCAGAAGCTAGGTAACTCGATCACCGATCCGATCGTGATGGCGTCGACGTTTACGTTCGAAAATACCGATTCGATCATTTCGTTTATCGAAAATAACGAAGAGCGCGGTGAGTATGGTCGGTACGGTGTGCCGGGCGAGCAAGTCGTCGAGAAAAAACTAGCGGCACTAGAAGGCGCTGACGAAGCGGTTTTGTTTTCCAGTGGTATGGCGGCGTTGGTAGGGATTTTCAATTCGAAGCTTAGTAGCGGCGACGAAATTATTTTTTTTGACGAGTGTTATCATCGCAGTCGTGAGTATTGCAAAAAGCATTTATCTCGTTTTGGCATCGTGACTCGTCAAGTCAAAACGGGCGACTACGAAGCGATGGAAGCGGCGATCAACAGCAACACCAAGATGCTGGTCAGTGAGTCGCCGACCAATCCTCATTTGAGTATTGTGGATTTGGAACGCTTTGCTGCGATCGGCATAAAAAACGGCGTCGAAACGATGATCGACGCGACGTTAGCGACTCCTTTCAATATTCAGCCGATTGAATACGGCGTCGATTATGTGATGCACAGTGCAACCAAATACATGGGCGGACACAACGATTTGTTGGCCGGAGTCGTGTTGGCCAGTTCCGAGAAGATAGAAGATATTCGTTCGCTGCGTGGGATCATGGGCGCCGTGAACTCGCCGCACAATTGCTATTTGCTTGAGCGCGGGTTGAAAACGTTTGAACTACGGATGCAACGTCACAATGAAAATGGCCAAGCGATCGCTGAGTTTTTGGAGGGCCACCCGAGAGTTTCTCGCGTATTGTACCCGGGGCTTGAGTCACATCCGTATCACAAGATCGCGACCGAAACGATGCAAGGTTTTGGCGGGTTGGTAACGTTTGAGTTGGCAGACGCCGATTGGAAAGCGACCGCCAAAGTCGTCGACTCGACCCAGATCGCTCGGATTGCACCGAGCCTAGGCGGAGTTGAATCGCTGATCGAGCAGCCACTGGTGATGAGTTATTGGAATTACTCGCCGGAAGAACGAGCTTCCTTTGGGATCAGCGACAACATGATTCGCTTGGCGTTGGGCATTGAAAACGCGGACGATCTGATTCGCGA
>CAZKTR010000508.1:0-2813 GCA_964555525.1 uncultured Pirellulaceae bacterium | reverse complement strand
AAAAAAGGCAGCCCTGCAAAACGCAGTCGCTGCCATTGTTTGGTTTATCCCTCAAAGCGAGCCTAGCGGAATGAGTTTCCGTCTAACTGATCTTGCGTGTTGGCAGAACGACTCTCGTTCAACATTGCTGGTGGATCAATTGAATCACCAAAGTAACGTGTCGTTCCTTCTGCAACTTCATGAGAATCGGATTCTTTACAAGTAAGCTGAGCACGGAAGATATGCGTGCCGCTTTTGTTGGCTTCTGCCATGACTTCGAAAGTCATCTCTTGGCCAGGATCAATTCGCGAAATTGGAGAGAACACGACCTTCCCCGGACCGATTTGATGCTCTAGCCCTTTAGCTGACTGAGGTTCGATGCCATCCGAAAAATGCATGACCAAGTTAACGCCTTTGGCTGCCTTACTTCCACGGTTACGAATCTTAATCGTGTAAGGAACTTCCTCGCCAGTTGGCAGTGGGCCTTTCAAATCCGCAACCGACAAGACCAAGTCAGCGACCGTTTCAACGGTGGTCTTCATTTCGGCCGATGCCGCCAAGTCGTTTTTGCCACGAGCACCTACTTCCAATTTCAAATCGCCCGATGTTTCCATTTGACAGAAAAATTCATAATTGCGACTTTCTCCAGGAGCCAGTGAACCGATTGGCCATCGCACACCGCGGTCAAACAAACTGGCTGCGTCAATACCTTTTAGATACTTCACGCCACTGGGCAATGCCACACCAGCATCCAATTCGGTTGCTGTCGCATCACCCGTGTTAGTAAGTGTCACTGAGTACTTACTAACACCACCCGCATACTTTAGCGCTGGGCCGGTCATCGAAAGCTCCAATGCTGCTCGACGAACGATTAACGCTTGCTCGGCCTCCGCTTTCAAGTTCCCTTCCGCAGCGGCAGTCGCCACCAAATTCAAATCGCCAGCCGCACGCGCCAACAATTCAACTTGAAAATGCTTTTCTTTACCTGGTGGAATAAGACCCAAAGTAGCGCGTTCGCCACCAAGTGCTTCAGGAAGCATCACTGAAACGTTCTCCGCCGCTCCAGAACCTGGATTGCGAACCGCAACGTGATACAAAGCTGTTTCGCCATACTGAACTTCTTTAGGTCCCGAGATTGACATTTCAAGCTTTGGCTCGGTAACTCGAATGGATGCTTTTCCCACCAAAGGAACCAACGTCCATTCAACATCAACGTCGAAAATCTCGGCTTTGCGAGGAACCGCAGAGATCGTCATTGTTTGGCTCGAATTACCAGGAACCTGGTCAACACTCCAAACAAGTCTCGCTTGGCCTTCGCCGTCAGTGATTTCTTTTCCGCCGGAAGTCAACGATAGGTTTTCGATATCAACCCAAGTCGGCATGTTCACACCGACCAAAATTCGTTCTGCGCGGATGCTGCTATTATTGCGAACAACAACTTTGTATTCAGATGCTTTGTTAACTCCAATTGTTTGAGGACCAACGGTGACTACTTCTATCGCCGGCGCCGCGATTTTGATCGATGCTTTTTCTAAAGCTGGAACATTAGCTGCCGTTGGAAGCACTTGCTGGTCGCGAATGGCTTCTCGACCAACGGACACTTGTGGCTTGGCAACCGGTTGAATCGGGGCTTGAGCAACCTTCTGTGGCGTTTGAATTTCGCCAACAGTTGGTCGAATTTGCCCAGCGACCTGAGTGTTTTGACCACGAAGACCGTTTGAAAAACGATCTCCGCTTACACTTGAACGAATCGATTGCGTCTGCATCGGTGCAGCCGCTTCAACGGCAACTTGCCGGACCGTTGACTTAACTGCTGGAATCGTAGGCGGGGCTGGTTTAGTAGCCAACGTCTGTAAACTCGGCAACGTGTTTTTTTGTGGAACAACGCCAACAGGAATCGTTGCTGACTTTACAGCCGAAACTTCAGGCTGAGTCGCTTGACGATTTGATTGAACAGGATTGAATGAGTTCGTGCCCATTCTCATTTGATTTGCGAAATCAGAAGGAGACTTCCGAGGCATCGTCTCAACAGCATCTCCAACAGATCGCATTGAACCGGATGCCGGAAGCTTAAAAGCGGTGCCCCGAACAGAAGCCTTTGGCCTTGTACCACTCAAAATAGTAGGAACCGCTGGCTCAACACCCTGTTGATAAGCAATCTGCCGTACACCTTCACGATGGACCTGTTCAGGATAGTAATCCGATTTGGCCTCTTTAGTATCATAAATGTTCGACCGAACAGGCTCATAGCGTTGAGCAGGAGTCTGCTGAGCGTTCGTTACACCGACTAAAGCAGAGGACACAACGACTGCCGCTAACCCGAGGGCTCGACAGGAGGTAACAAAAAGTGAGTTAAGAGCTAGCATTCGATTTTCCAACCAATGATTTATGACAGACGAGAACCGTCCCTCGGTTCATCGACTTTGCCGTTTAAGTAGGTTTAGAAAAATATGCCGATTATTCCAATACGTTCCTGAAAACAAAAAGTGATAGCAAGCCTTGCCGGCAAAGCCAAGCTTGCTGGAATTGACCGTCTTACGCTTTGAGTAAACCGAAATACAAGCTCGACGTGCGAGCGAGTGCATCTGCCTATTCTGAAAATACACTGCGCTGCTGCGAGCTTGTATTTGAAACCGGCTTTTTTAGCCGGCCCCCTTCGCCCCCAAACTACGCATGATCCGCAGCTTTCGCTTTGCGTTTAGCCAACAACTTCTTTTGATAGCGACCTTGAACGATGTCGATCAGCACAAGCACCGCCAATACAAAGTAGAACGTGGTTTTGGTCATCGGCTGAACGTATTCGCCAAAGAACTTAAGGTGAGCCAAGTGCCCGC
>CAZKTR010000507.1:0-2828 GCA_964555525.1 uncultured Pirellulaceae bacterium | reverse complement strand
TTGATCAAGCCCAGCGAGAAATCGTTGGGCTTTTTTAATGACCGCCAATCACCAGTTGTTGCGACAAGTTAGTCATTGCGATGATGCGAGATGAGCTTTACCATTGGCCTGTTTAATTTAAAGCTTCAACCCTGATAAACTGGCTGTGACAATGACGTCCGAATTGCATGTGCAAATATTTTCCTGTGGCGGGACGATTGATAAAATCTACTTCGATGCCAAAAGCGAATACGAAGTCGGTTCGCCACAGATTGATGCAGTCTTCAAAGAGGCCGGAGTAACTTTCGACTATTCCATCGAATCACTGATGCGAAAGGACAGTCTCGACATGACGACCGATGACCGTCAAAAAGTCCGCGACAAAATCGAAGCAAGTGACAACCGCTTATTCCTGATTACTCACGGAACCGACACAATGCCCGAAACGGCAAAAGCGCTGGCCGGAATCGCTGACAAAGTGATCGTTCTTACCGGCTCGATGACACCCGCAAGGTTTCGTGCATCGGACGCTGAATTTAATATCGGCTGCGCCGTGGGCGCTTTATTTAGCCAGTCCGCCGGAGTCTTCATCGCGATGAATGGGCGAGTATTCGACGGCTTGGTCGTCCGCAAAAACCGCGAACTCAGTCGGTTTGAACTCATCGAAGGCCCCGACGCTTAAACGCGGGTATTCGGATCCAAGATGCCATCATCCGTTGAAACGACATCGAAAAGCAATTAACGGTGCTTAAACGAACATTTCTAGGCTGGTTGTGATCGAGTTTTTCGTCAATTTGCCTCACATTAAAACCAAATGGCACTGA
This sequence comes from uncultured Pirellulaceae bacterium, assembly GCA_964555525.1. Classification (GTDB taxonomy): domain Bacteria; phylum Planctomycetota; class Planctomycetia; order Pirellulales; family Pirellulaceae; genus Mariniblastus. The sequence goes on along the minus strand of CAZKTR010000507.1, from coordinate 2,025 downwards.
AAGACATCGCCGGCTTTTAAGGTTTGACTCCTAAATCGGCGATGTAGTGTAGTATAGTTGAGTGGCTATTTTTGGCTCAGTTTACACTTGCAAATAACTGATCGCTCAAGGCAAAAAAATCTCTCCTCGAATTTTCCTATTCACTTTGAAATAATTACGCTTTGACAACTAACTTTGTTGTCACGCTTTTTCATCCGATCATTCCAGAAATTTTAATGCAACTTCTAACCCAACCACGGCGTTTATCTGTTCGCTCCACAATGGTCATAGCAGCTTGCTGTTTGCTATGTGTCCTGAACACTGATTTAGCGATTGGGCAAAACTCGTTGTCCGTTTCTCTTACCAACCCAAACAATTCCACCATCGACGATGACGCGCTATTAATGCCCGCTTGGACAGGAAGCGTTTTTGGTGGCTCACTTTTCGGCCGAGCGATCAATGGAGTTGGGCACCAATCGACACCGCTGCTGACCCACGGAAACTTTCAATACTCTGCCTGGTACCGAAATATTGGTAGTGATGAACGTATCGTGCTTGGTCGTCGCGATCTCAACGACCTATCCAGCGGATGGAGTTCATTTGACACCGGACTTCAATTGATTCACGGTGACGCAAGTGACCCGGAAGCCGGTGCGCAGACGCAACCATGGGACAATCATAATGCAATCAACATGGGAATTTCAGGGGACGGGCGACTCCACTTGTCCTACGACCATCACGGAAACCAGCTCAACTACATTCAAGGAAACGCGAACGCGGCAACTTGGGACCGACAGGGGGTTTTCGGTGGGACCACTCTCAGTAACGTGCGAAACCAGATTCAGAACTCTCTTAACGGTGGACCTCCCGTTGAAAGGGTTACCTACCCGCGATTTTCAACAAACCCGACCACAGGTGAGATGGTGATGACGCTACGCCTTGGTGCCAGCGGAGCAGGCGATTTGTTCATCGCAAACTACGACACCGCTACGGGAACTTGGAGTGAGTTGCGAGAGTTCCTTCGAGGGGACGATGGTGTCTTGTTCAGCGACGGTATCGCTGCAGGGTCAGTCTCCAGAAACCCCTACTTGAACGACATCACTTACTCCGGCGACGGGGATTTACATGCCTCATTCACATGGCGAGAAACGGCCAACGGAACCGCCAATCACGATCTCAGTTACATTCGTAGTACTGATGGAGGTCTGACATGGCTTAATGACTCAGATGATAACGTTGGAGAGCTAGTCTCGATTCTGTCGACAGGGATCATCATTAATTCCACCACCGACTTCATCAGTCCTTTTGTCTCTCTCCCGAATACTGACGGCGAAGTTAATATAGTCGATGATTTTTCTGACGACCTAAGCAACTGGACCAATACGTTAATTTTGGATGCACAGAACGTTGGTACAAACACATCCGCGTTTGAAATCAATAATAACAGGCAATTGGAATTAGCAACCACGAACTTTAACGGAGTCGAGCAATATGCGTTTATCTACGACGGACTTTCGCTAGGCGTGGGCGAAGAGGTTCGTCTTGATGTGCCTGTTCCTATATCAGGCAACCGAAACTTGGGGTTGTATGTCGGTGGTACCGCACCAGTACCGGGTGTGTTGGGTTTTGACACTCGCCGAGACTATATCGCAGTCTATTCTGGTACTAATAACAGAATCGCCACCAGAGGTTTTGACGGCACCAATGAGTACAACAATATCGAAGCCACAGCAACGAACGCTTCAACCGTGTTTATTGCACAATCTTTTGCCAATACGTTTGAAGTAGGATTTTATCGGGACGGTGTTCGAACAGTAACTGCAGTACGAACTCCTGCATTCCCCAACGCTGCATCTTTTGTTGGAATCTATGCTGATGCTCGTCAACAAGGAACCATTGGTACAGCGGACAACTTTCGTATTCAGTCGATGGATAGTTCGCTGGGTAATACTTCTGGCAATCCCTTGGGTTTGATTGATCGCGAGCAGACCCTGATGAACCAGCAAGGGCAAACCGTGGACAGCAACGGCGGCGTTCATCTTTTAA
>CAZKTR010000506.1:0-2833 GCA_964555525.1 uncultured Pirellulaceae bacterium | reverse complement strand
CTGCCGGCTAGTCGTTAAACGATTGCCTGCAGCAATCTGGGACTTCGGGGTCTGCCTGGCTGGCGTCGATAAACCAGTATTTGAAAAAGAAAATCAGCGTCGCAATAATGCCCCAGCTGAGCCCCAACACAACGCCAAGGTCCAATACGCCTCGCCACGGCTGAGGGATGAACTGGAACAACAAGACCAAACAAGTCACGCCCGCCAACAGGCAAGCGATCACGATTTTGCGTTTTTTGGTCGAGTGGAAAAATCCCATGCAAAACAGCGGAGCCAAAATCGCTCGCAGCAGCGTCGAGTGATCCCGCAGATAGTGTCCTCGGGCAGCGACACGGGGAGAATAGCCTTTTTGAAATCCCTTGTAGCCTTCGCTGTAGAGCATGAAGAACAGCCAAGGGATCATCACGGCATAGTGAGCCAGTCCCAGCGGCAACTGAAAACCTTCGTTGACTTGTTTGTACATTCGCATTACGGCGAGGCTCAAAACCGCACAGGCCCCTAGTACGCCCCAGATTGCAGCGATGCTTCCGATCCGTCGGTCAAAATAGGGTTTCACAAATGGTCTCTAGATTTTTCTGGGGCTGCGAGGAATGTACCGCGTTGGCATTTGACTAATTTGAGCTGAATCACTCGAAAAGACTAGGTGTTAATCCCCAGTTTTCTAACTTGAATTTGGATTAACACAATTCTCCAAGTGTGTGACGAGGTGCGCAAACCTACCTAGAAACGCGACCTCTCTAATCGCCTTATCAAATCTACAACCACAACCCACCTCGATTCAACAGATCGTTTTCCAAACAGCCAATTCCCGACTACTGACTAGGTTCACCAACTTGGCGAAGAGTTGCTTCGGTTATTCCAGCAGATGGTGCTTTTCTCGTCTACAACCATTCGCCAATTTCGTTAAAATACGATCTCTGTTGCTGTGAAACATAAGTCGATTTTATAATTAGGAGAAAGTAACGTTGTCTCAGAATCCATACAGCTCTCCCCAAAACAATTCTCAATCACCCTATAGGTCTCCCAATTCTCAGTCCGGGCATGACCCAGCGGATCAACTGAAAATCCCAGCAATATTTTTGATTATCTTCTGCGTGATCAGCATTTTAAATATCCTTGCTGGACCATTCTTAAAAGTGGGAATGGGCCAGCAACAGCTAGGTTCGCCAGAATTCATCGGCGGCTTAGTGGCTGCTGTTTTGATTTGTGTACTACAAGGGGTTGTTTTGATGGCAGGCGTGGGCATGCTAAGTAAGAAGAACTACTCACTATGTAAAACGGGCGCAATCATCGCATGTATACCCATATGCACCCCGTGCATTATTTTAGGTATTCCCTTTGCAATTTGGTCTCTCGTTTTGCTTGGTAAGCCAGAGATTCAAAACTCGTTTCAATCATAAACCGCTCTGCTGGCAGCGCGAGAGGCCCTTTTCGGGCTACCGCAAAACAATCGCCGATAATTTTTTGGGTTCACTTGATAGTTGTTCAAAGTCCGATGACAATAACAACTCTTATTTTAGCTCATTGAACTTTTTGGTGAAAAACATGCGCGCGTGTATTCGAAAATCTGTCGTTTGCATTTTGGTATGCGCCTTTTGCTTGGCAGTGGGATTCAGTGCCTCGTTAGGTCAAGGCCGTAAACCAGAAACTTTTGAATCGGTTTACCGTCACATTCAACAGGCCAGTGGTAACGCGAGGATCGACCGATACTTCGACGCTTTGCGGAGGGTCCCATTGAGACTGAAGCTGGATGTTCGGTCGGAAGTCACGAACAAAATGCTTGCCGAGTACGACAGTGATTCAAGCGATCCAGCGGGACGCGCTGCGGCACTGGTTTGTCAAGCTCTGATAGAGCAAGACCAAGGGAGTTACCTAGAAGCCTTCAAAACGTTTGAGTCTGCTAAGCCCTTCACAGAGAGATGCCAAAAAGAATACCCTCGAGCCCATTACGAACTCTTGCTGTCGTGGGGGCACGCTCTTTTTCACTACGGTCGATTCGAAGAATCCAAAGCATTGGGAGAAGAGGCACTGGCTTTCACAAAAAGTCATCCAGGGCCATACCAGAATGAACTTAGACCGTACCAGATCTTAGGTATGGTTGCAGCAAGAAAAGGAATGACCTCAGAGGCATTGAAGATGGCTGGCAAGCAATTGGAGTATGGATTGGAGCACGAGGACGTGCTGGTCTGTGCGTCTTCTATTCATAAAATCGCTAATCAGCTTCAAATACAAAATAGCCCTGCCGGTGAAATACGAGCTTGGCTTAACCGTGGGGAGGAGTTTCTTGCGAAAGCGGATGCTAACCGGAAATTGCAGTTCGAATACAGCCTGTTGTGGGGCAATTTAGCAATTCGCGAATCCGCACCAGACGCCGAGCAGAAGATTGAGGAACTCGATTCACAACTAAGCGCCCTTAAAAGCACCTATCGCGCGCCACGTCTGGCACGACTGAGTGGCCAGCTCAGCGATATGTATCGGCATGTAGGCAATTTAGAGAGATCCGATTTCTTTGCTAGACAAGGTCGTGAACTTACGAAAAACGAACTTGTATTCGCTCGGAATGAAATGAGGTTGGCGATGAATGAGATCGATCGCGGAGAGCTTATTCAAGCGACTAGACGGCTGGAAGGACAAAAACAAATTGTTAAATCCTCAGAGACCGACTATGAGATGTGGCATCGCACGGCGGCTAAATTGAATGAAAAGAAAGGCTACTTCAAGGTTGCGTGTTCTAATTTAATCAAAGCGGAAGAAATATGCCGAGGGATGACCAGAGGTTCGGTGCCTATGCTTGAGTCGTTCTTCAAAAAAGAAAGTGAATTGGAACAGGCTG
>CAZKTR010000505.1:0-2843 GCA_964555525.1 uncultured Pirellulaceae bacterium | reverse complement strand
ACACGCAAAGCAACTGCCCCACGAAAAATCCCATCAAAGCGAGAAGACATAATAGTCCCATGATCAACATGACGATACCAATGGCGGGCCCAAGATTTTTCGCCATCTCAGGTAATTGACTCGCGAAGAGTCCCACCACGTTCGAAAAAACAGACGCCATCAAAAAAATCCCGCCGGACAACAACAAGATCATCATGCCAACTCGAGCGACTTTGTAGCGATCAGGATCGAAAGACGCTCCGGAGCTACCCTTCTTTCGTTTTCGTCCCCCTGATTTACTTCTGTTCTTTTTAATTGCCGTGTTGGTCATCACCGACTGATAAGGATTCTCTACCACTTGCGGAGGCCCGCCTTGGGGGCCGAGCACGATTGGAGCGACGGCTTCGCCAAACCCGTCTTCGGCGAAGTTATCCAACCCAGCACCACCTCGTGGTGAAGGAGGAGCACCGAAAATATCGGCTTGCTTTTGGAAACCGCCTTCAACACCAAACTGACTCGGGTCTGGGCTGACTGGTTGAGCCGGCTTGGCAGGTGTTGGTCGGGCACTCGGCTTCGCCGGACGAGCCGCTGGTTTGGCCGGAGCCGGCTGGGAAGTCGCATCGGGCTTGCGAGTTCGAAACGCCGTCCCACACGCCTTGCATTTAACCGCTTTTCCGAGAGCAGAATCGGGAAGCGTATAACTCTTACTGCATTTAGGACAAGCGATCTTAACTGGCATCGAATCAACTCGGGAAGGATAGAAGCGGAAATTGCACGCATTCACAGCGTACAACGGCGTGAACTATTCTAACCGCCATAGTTGGCCTACGTCGAGCAAATCTGCCAACAGCAATTGAAAAACGGCTCCTTACCGGTTCGTTCGAGACCGCAAAACAGATTCGACCGGCGCAACTCCTTCAGGTTTCACTCAAAGCCCAAGCAAAGCCACCCACCACTAACACTACTCGCTCACCTCAGCCTCCAATCAATCGTTATCGATCGACAAGATGGAACCACACAACAGCTCCAACTGCTGCTGATCAAACAAAACCCCAATTTTCTGCCCAGCGGTTCTCCGCCCCAACCCGAAATCCAACAATTTGATTTGGCCGTCACGATCAATCATCACATTGCTCAAACAGATATCCCCATGCACAAAACCGGCTGAGTGCAAACGTTCGACCGCCTCGCGTATCTGATTCACCCAGCTCAACCGCATACCTTGTGACGCAGTCCTAACAACTGCCTCCAATGATTTGCCCTGAATCAATTCGAGCAACAAAAAACATCCGCCGTTAGGCAATTGTCCGATTCCATATGTTTTCACAAAACAAGGATCCGACAATGTCATCAAAAGTTCGGCTTCACGATAAAAAGACTGCCGAGCCTGTTCGTTGGTAAGCCATTTCTTTTTAATCGATTTAATCGCAAACAGCTGGCCAGTCGAAACCTGCTTGGCCAAATACACCTTTGCAAAACTACCTTGGCCAATCATCCGCAAAAGATCAAAGTCGTGATAGTCAACCGACTTGACGACCGCCTTAGAAGGCTCCCCCGCCAAGCGAAAGCCAAGTTCTTCACTTACGATCAGTTTCGCCTTCAGACTCTCCAACAACCGTCGAATCGTCCGGGTTGACCGGCCTACCCTTTCGGCGATTTCCTCGAAAGAAAAACCAGCCAGTCTTAAATTTAAAACCTTGCCAATCAAAGGATTTTCGGAACTTATAACATGTTCGACAAGTTCCGCGAGTTCGTTAACGTCTTGCTCGCCGACTTCTATCGTGACTGCCACCTGAGACTCGGTTCGTAAATCTCGTTTCAACGTCGAATAACGCTCAAACTGCTGCTTGACTTTATTAATGGCGATTCCAGCCAACAGACGCCACAAATCTCCTCGTTCCTTCCACTTGATCTCGTCGCGATCTGCCATGGCGAAAAAAGCCACAAATGCCTCCTGAGCAATGTCGTCTGCGTCTACCTTCGATTTAAGAATTCCCAACAGGCGATTTTGGGCCAGAGCGATCAGCCGGTTCAGGTATCGAGAGTGAATCTCGATGGACGCAGCAACCGTTTCAGAAGGACTCCCTTGAACGTATTGAGCGAGCAGTTTCTCAGAAGAATTATTTTTCATAAAAACATGTCCGGTTTTGACACCAAAACCTGAATCGATAACAGAGAAGGAATTTCGCTGACATTTTGACCAGCTTACAACTATAAAAGTTCACACGAAAGAAGACCATGACATTTGTCGTCACAAAAGAATGCATTGGATGCAAAGACACCGCTTGTGTAACCGTTTGTCCCTGTGACTGTTTTCACGAGGGCCCAGAAATGCTCTACATCAACCCAGAAGACTGCATCGACTGTGAAGCCTGCGTCGCAGAATGCCCCGCCGAAGCAATTTTTTACGAAGACGATGTCCCTAAGGAATTCTTTTCCGATATTGAACTCAACGCTCGGATGTCGTTGATCCTTCCAAAAATCACCGAAAGAAAACCATCAGACTAACCTCGCCCTCGGCGACCTCGCTTACCGCCACGTTTACCGCGTTGATCAATTTGTCCATCGCCGTCCCGGTCTTCACCATAAGGAATCTCGGTTTCATACTTAATTCCCTGTCGCCTTCCTGCCCTCACATGGCCGGCGTAGTCCTTTCGGCTTTCGACTTCGCTGAACTTTTTGTTTTCTGCCAACAGACCTGTCTTAAGATCCTCCAACGAAGTATCCAATGACAAGCTACTAACTGCGGTTCCATCCAAGCCAAACTTGCCTGCGCGAATCACATTGATCGCTGGTTCCGATGGGGCACCGGCGATGACTTTGCCCCACTCAGCATCCTCTTTACTGGCGAAGTCTAAGTGAAA
>CAZKTR010000504.1:0-2843 GCA_964555525.1 uncultured Pirellulaceae bacterium | reverse complement strand
ATTCACGCAAAGGTTTTATCGGCAAACTGCTCAACGACAAACAAGCCGAACGCGACAGCGGCACACTGGCGATCTCACTACTGATGGCTCAAAAGAAAATGCACATCCTGCGGCTACACCAAGTCGCCCCCACCGTCGCTGCGTTAAAGGTGTGGGCTGGCTTGGCACTGCCGAACGACTAGTATTGCACTTCCAAAACTGGAGCAGATCATTAGTTCAAAAACGGCTATCTCAACGAGTCCGCTTGTCTATGGCGAAGTCTTATTTGATCACTTTCCGGACAAGCAAGTGCTAGGTGGAGCCCCTTTCAACGTGGCTTGGAACCTGCACATGCTAGGTTGTGTTCCTCGGTTCATCAGCGCGGTTGGCTTCGACGAACAAGCTGACAAGGTTCTTGATCGGATGTCTCAAAGTCAACTCCCCACGGACTTCGTGCAACGCAATCAGTTTTCGACTGGGGCGGTCAATGTTTCGTTTGCCGACGGGGAACCGGAGTACGAAATCCCGCTTGGCCAAGCGTTTGACCACATCGAATATGATCCAGCCACGATAGAATCCGTAACCCCTTCGTTGCTCTACCATGGCAGCTTAATCTGGCGAAACCCAACCTCGCGTCAGTCATTGACACATCTTCGATCAAACATTCAAGCTCCTATTTTTGTCGACCTGAACCTCCGCGAGCCATGGTTCGACCCGCAGTGGCTTCCTGAAATTCTCGGCGGCATTTCGATTTTGAAACTCAATAAAAACGAACTACAGGCCGTGACTGGAACACCTGCTGCCGCAGATAACAACGCCGTCGAAGCTGCTGCGGTTGCATTCAAAAGACAACACAATCTGGACCAACTGTGGGTAACCGCTGGCAGCGAAGGGGCTTGGTTGTTTGACCGAGACGACAACGCAAGCTGGGAAGCAGTGCCGCCGGTTGACAAATTTGTGGATTCCGTGGGCGCGGGGGACGCGTTTGCCGCCTACGTCATCTACGGTTTTCTGAATGAACTGCCTGCTCAAACGACGCTTCGCCAGGCTGTTCGATTCGCTGCTAGAATTTGTCAAATCCGTGGAGCCACCAGCCAAGACATCTCCGTTTACATTCCTGTCGCCGATTGACAAAAAGTTTAACGACGAGCCGGAAGGCGACGGCGTCAGCGCCCGTCTAAATAACCCGCTCACAAACATATGTACGATAAAAACCATCGGCGATGGTGCCATGCATGGCTCCCTCGCTAACCAAAGTCAAATCGATAATACATTGACGCTGCAAATCGACTAGCATTGCACATTATGCTGTGCGCAATTGGAGCAGACCACAGTTCGGGGGGGCGGGAGCGCACCCTCGAAAGGTTGACTGGTGAAGATTAGAATGACAACCAAACACTACTGAACTGAAAACGAGATACCGCCTCGATGACAAATAAATTTAGTAACCTGATCAAAGAAGCCTCACAGCACAAGCAGTGGATTATCGACCTGCGACGACGCATCCATCAAAACCCCGAACTGATGTACGAAGAAGTCGAAACCAGCAAGCTGATCCAATCGACTTTGACCGACATCGGTGTCGATTTCAAAGCAGGCATGGCAGAGACCGGAGTGTTGGCCTCGATTGGCTCCGGCGACGGTCCCTGCGTGGCTCTACGAGCCGACATGGACGCGCTGCCAATCCATGAAAAAGCAGACGTTGAATTTCCTAGTAAAGTCGATGGAAAAATGCATGCCTGCGGCCACGACTGCCACGTCGCCATGCTGTTGGGCGCCGCCAAGATGCTAAAGTCACACGAATCTGAAATCGCCGGCACGGTCAAACTTGTTTTCCAGCCAGCCGAAGAAGGCGGAGCGGGAGGCAAACGGATGACCGACGAAGGCGCGCTAAAAAATCCGGACGTACAACGAATCTTCGGGCTACATGTTTGGCCGCTCGTACCCAGCGGGACGATCACCAGCCGCGCCGGCACGTTCCTAGCCGCAACGACCAAGTTTGAGATCGTGGTTTCTGGAAAAGGTGGACATGCCGCGATGCCTCATTACACGATCGACCCGGTTGCAACCAGTGCCAAGATCGTCAACGATGCTCAAACCATTGTCTCACGCGAAAACGATCCATTGACCCCGCTGGTTGTTAGTTTCACTGCGCTCAACGGCGGAGAAGCCTTCAACGTCATTCCCGCCTCGATCACGCTACGAGGAACGATCCGCGCCCTTTCTACCGAACATCTTAACTGGGCCAAAGATCGTTTGGCTGCATTGACTGGATCGATTGCCCAAGCGAATTTATGCGAAGCAAAAGTAGAATTTCGCGGCGACGACTATCCGGCCACGGTGAACGATACGGCCCTTTGGGACTTCACCAAACGAATTTGGTCCGAGTGCCACGCCGAAGAAACAACTATCGAATCGGCGCCGGTTATGGGTGGTGAAGACTTTGCCTTTTACACCGAGCAGGTGCCAGGTTGCTTTGTGGGGTTGGGGATTCGCAACGAAGCGGTCGGTTCAGTCTTCAACGTGCATCATCCACAGTTCAAAGTCGACGAAGACGTGCTGCCTGTCGGATCTGCATTGCACACCGCATTTGCGTTCCAATCACTAGCCGAACTTTCCTAAGTGGCGACAGTGCTTCCAGCCTGTCTTATGCGCCGGGCGGAGATTTAACGCTTGCCGGCGCCGGCAAATAAGTAGGCAAAAAGCGGTGGTCTTAAGTGAACCTTAGGTGTAGAATACAGTCACAACGAAATGGTAGAGTTTTGTTGGCATCGGTTTAATTTGGTAACACGAATTTGACGATGATAGTAATCTCTATCTTCACGGGGGCGAATTGGAATCGACCGGACTGTGTGAATTAGGAG
>CAZKTR010000503.1:0-2850 GCA_964555525.1 uncultured Pirellulaceae bacterium | reverse complement strand
CGTTCCAAGGCAGAGCCTTGGAACGAGGTGGTGACTGGTGGCGGCGATAACTACTTGATTTTTGCGTTGTACATGCGATAGAGCGACCATACGTTTCCGTCATCGCCGTGATACTCTTTCAAGACAAAATCGCCTTCAATGGTAACTGGTCGTACGGTGTAGTTGGTGCTGCTGCCTCTTTCTAGCCGTACCAATATGTTGTCAAAGATCGCGGCTTGAGGACCAAAGCAGCATTCTTTGTTGTCGCGAACAAAAATGAACTTCGTGATTCCTGACTGCTTGAAGTTGGGGCGAATGTAGCCGCGGATCTTAACCTTGCCCCCGTGGTAGCTGTTGATCTTGGAGCTCAGCATCTTACGGTCGAAGGCTTCCGTTTTTTCCATCTCAAATTTTAGGTCATCGAAGGTCAACGCGAACCGACCGGGAGTGGCATTGGCGACAGCAGGAGGCCGAGTTTGTACAGGCTTTGCTGCAGGCTTTTCTGTTTTCTTTGCGGCGTCTAATGGGGCTTCGGATCCGACAACAAGATCTTTCTGGGCACCCGAAGCATCGTCTTTTGAAGTATCTTTTGTATGCTTAACATCGGTATTGCTTTCGACTGGTTTCGCATCCACTTGTTCAACCGCAACCGAGGTTTCGTCTGGTTGAGTTGGAACTTTGACTTGAGGCGATACGGGCGCTGTGGTTTCAGTTTGGGCGAACAAAGTACTCGAACCCAAAGGCAATGCCAACGCGACCGCTAAGGCCAATGAAGTTTTTAATCTTCGCATGGTGTCGATTCCAATGTTAACGAATGTAGTCAGCTTCGATCGTATAAAACACTTTGGGAATGCCATCTTCGTCAATTAGACGAGCATTCTTGTTGAGCCTGAACGTGCCACCGATCTTCCTGAGGAAGTAAGAGTGATCGATTAGGTCATCCGAGACAATATTGACTGCGATGATTTCGGTGATTTTAGGGTTGCCGCCGAAACAGCAATCTCCAAAGTCCCCCACGAAAATAAAATTCTTCAGATTGGTCCTCTTAGCACCCGGTCGTACATACCCTTTTATAAACACTTTGGTGCCGTCGAGTGTCTGCGATTTTTCTGAGAACGGCAGTTTCGTTCGTTTATTAGGTTGTAGATCGTAAAAGGATATCCGATTGTAGTCGGGGGGAACTTCGGTCATGTAAACGTAAGTGTGCATCGCGATACTACTCGCGGTGATCAAGACGCCACAGCCCAAACCAATTTGTGCCGCTAGCTTGCCTGTGATCTCTGCAGGGTACTTGCTGATCTCGATCAACGCGACGATCCCAAAACCAATCGCCAAAACCGGCAGCAGCACGAACGCTTGGAACACAAAAGCCCCTAGGCCCAGCACAGCAAAAGCGATACTCGCCACAGCTGCTTTGCTGATCGTGCGGTATTGAAACTCGTTTCCGGCAAGCTGTGACGAGGAAAAGGCCTCATTGGATTGCATCTTAAGGGTGTCGCTCATGAAAACACTCTAGGTCACTACCGGTAAAATTCAAGAAGAACGGATGGGGATTAGGGCAAATCAGTTTTTGAAGTTGCACGAATACAAGCTCGACGCGCAAGCGAGTGCATTTTTGCGAGTATTATGGTGCACTCGCTTGCGCGTCGAGCTTGTATTAAAAACACTTTGTGTTTTGACAAGCCGCATCAACCCGGTTAAATCTACGTTCGATCTGCCTAAATCGTTCGGCAGATTACTTAACTTTAAAGATACCTTCGATCTCAACGGTCACTCCCAGTGGCAACGCCGCAACGCCGACGGCACTACGAGTTCCGATTCCCACGTCCTCGCCGAATACATCTCGCATCAGTTCGCTGCAGCCATTGACGACTGCTGGCTGTTGGGTGAAGCTGGCGTCGCAGTAAACCATGCCGAACAGCTTCACGACTTGGACGACGTTATCGATTGACCCGAGGTATTCGGTCAGCGTTGACAGCATCGTTAAACCTGCTTGTCGCGCCGCGTTATAGCCGAACTCTTGATCGACATCTTTGCCGACACAACCGGTGATCAGCGAGCCATCAAGATTCACTGGCAAATGCCCTGAGGTATAACAGAGATCGCCAATGGTCATCGCTGGCTTGTAGATTCCAAGTGCCGAGGGAGCAGGAGGAAGTTCGAAGCCGAGTTGTTTCAGTTTTTCAGAAGGAGTCATGAGGTTTTGAAATGTTGGGTTAGCGGCGAAGGTTATTTCTTTTTTCCGGTATCGTCTTTGTCGTCGGGCTTTCGTTTTACAAATTGAGCCAAGTCAGAGAACGATCGCATTGGTTCGTCGCCCTTGAGCATCTTGTCGGTGATCGGTTTAACCGGCTTGGGCTTAGAACGCCGGGTGTCTCGTTTGAACTTCGGATTGTCTCTGCGACGAGTCTGACCACCGCGCCCGCCATCGTACTTTCCGGGACGACGACCGCCTTGAGACGACCGTTCGGGCGAGCTTGAGGAGCTATCTGCTGACGGCTTGGATGGTCCACGATTGGCTTGGTCTTTCGAACGACCACGATGGGAGCGACCACGAGAGTTTGATTTTTTGGTTCCTGGACGAATTGCTGTCAAACGAACGCGCCGTTGCTGGGCCGACACTTCGGTCACCCAAACCTTCATTGCATCGCCAACGGCGAATACTTTGTGAGGGTCAGCAATGTAGTGGTTTGACAACTGGCTCACGTGTACCAGCGAGCTCTCGCCTAGGCCGATGTCAACGAAAACGCCAAAATCGACGACATTAACGACCTGCCCTTCTAGTTGCATTTCGGGTTTGAGGTCATCAACTTTTAAGATTCCACGGCGGAAAATCGGCTTTTGGATTCGATCACGAGGGTCCCAGGCAGG
>CAZKTR010000502.1:0-2855 GCA_964555525.1 uncultured Pirellulaceae bacterium | reverse complement strand
GAAGCAATCCGCAATGACGCAAACGCAACTAACACCATCAATACTAACAGCGTCATCAGACGAAACTGAAAGAACCGTCGCAGTAATCGAAGTTTGGTAGCTGGTTGGTTCGCCATTGTATTCCTAGACAACTACTGCGACAGTTTTGTTAACCACCAAGCATTTCGGGCTTGGCCCGCGAGCATACTCTGACCAAGATCTCCCCGAGTATCGCAAACGTAATCAACTGAATCTCAAGCCCCGGCGACGCTCGCGTTAGCTGCGGATATTGAACCCATTCAAAACAGATCGCTACAGCAATCAAAACGGCAGGAGTTGCCGCGCCGACCAAAAACGCTCGTAGTCTAACAGCTTCAAAAAACTCTCGTCCGTTTGATCTTACCAAAACCCACATCGGCACCAAAACCAAAAAAATAAACACACTCATTGCTGCCTCCCAAAGCAGAGCGACGCAATGGAAAAACTTATCCCCAGCAGAAATCGGCCAACGCTGCCCATCCAGCGCAAGACCCAACGCCATCGAAAGCCACGCACCAACCAAAAATGGAACCAGCCAATCGCTCCGCGGCTTCAAGCTCAACGATTCTTGTTTCAAGCGACTTGTCCTGCTGAGAATACACGGATCACAATATTGAGCCCGATCACGGGGGTCTCGAAGCTTCCCTTTGGCAAGGTAATTATATACACAGTATATCTGCAAAACGACTGCACTTAACGAAAGCAATAAATTCAACCGGAACAACCCACACTGGTGGTAGTCTCGCTGGTTTTGAGAGTTTGATTACGAATTAGATCGCCGAACACATTTTTGTTTTCTAGTTTGTAAGTTTCTTTTGCAAGCGTACGTCATACCTGCATACTTAAAATGATCAGTATGTCATGGAGACAACTATGTTCTCAGAATTCACCAAACGATTATTGAACAACTCAAACGGATTCGATTTCGTGGCTGCTCATTTTGCTTGCGAGAAAGACAAATTTTCAGAATCAAATCCAAATGGTTTTGTAAATCTTGGCTCAGCTCAGAATTTTTTAGGTAAGACAGCGATCCAATCGCGTCTGAAATCACTCGACTGGAATCTAGCTGACACGCCCTATCGCGATTTTGCTGGGACCGAAAGCTCAAGAACAGCGGTTGCAAACTATCTACAAGGAATTTCCGGGCGCAGCGTTGACCCAAATCATGTTGTGATTGGCAACGGACTAGTAAGCGTGCTGGAAGCGATCAGTATCGCGATTCTTGATTCGGGCGACCACGTGTTGGTAACAACCCCTGTTTTCCCTGGCCTGATAACTGCCCTGACATCCCGCACCCAAGCCAACTTCATCCCGCTAGAGACAACCGCCGATCAGCAATTTCAACTTTCCCCGGCCATTCTCCAAGAAAAGCTTGAATTCGAATTGAAGCAAGATCGTCATGTTAAAGCCGTGTTGCTTTGTTCGCCAGGCAATCCAATCGGGCAAGTATTCACAGCTGCAGAAGTCCAACAGTTTGTGAAGATCGCCGAAGATTTCAACGTTGCATTGATTGTCGACGAAATTTACGCGTCCAGTTGCTTTGATGGTGTTGACTTCGTCAGCGCGTTGACTGCCCAGTCAGATAACGTCATTACGATCGGCGGGCTCTCCAAAGACTTTGGACTCGCTGGTTACACGACCGCTTGGGCTTGCACCAGCAACGAATACATCCTCAAGGCATTGCAAAAACAGAGTCATTTTTTCCGGCTATCGGCTCCAATACAGCGAGCGATTGAAACATTCCTAGAGCCGGAATGGCAAACTCCTTTCACACAATCCAATCGCACAAAACTTGGTCAACATTACGCCGAAACGTGTAAGGAACTGAGCGAACTTGGGGTCGAAGTAACTCCTGCTCAAGCAGGCTTGGTCGCTTGGCTGGACCTTCGCTCGTACCTGAAAGCTGCCGACGAGGATAGTCAGTTGGAACTGTACCGATATTTGCTCGAACAACATCGCGTTCATTTGAGCCCCGGGTCAGGCTTTCATTGTCAAACACCTGGATTCTTTCGAATCTGCTTTAGCCAGGAACAAGAAACACTTCGCGAAGGATTGCGACGAATTCAGCAAGGACTGCGTCAGTATCAGAACAATAGCACTACTAAATTTTTGGAGGTTTGAAACGATGATAGTCCGACAATTTATGGATCACAAAGAACAATTACAGGTCTTCGTTGAGCAATCCGTTAATTTGGTCATGCAACGTTTGAGTGAACAAGTAGGGCAAAACATCGGCTGCATCTACTCCAACGACATTATTGAAGAAGCTCTCGTCGACTTACTTTACCCGTTGGCGGAGCGTTACTCTTTCGATTCAGAGGCAGTCGCTTCCGAATTCGTCAATGAATACTTGCCTGAAATCTCCATCGCCTGCAAGATCGATGCCGAGCGATATCAAACAGAGGATCCGGCGTTGGAGGATCTCGACGAAGTGTTTTACGCCAGCAACGGATTCTGGGCTACGGTTGCTTACCGAATCGCTAACGCATTATTACAGTTGAATGTGCCGATCATTCCGCGAGCGATCTCTGGGGTTGCTCATTCTCGAACGGGTGTCGACATTCATCCAGGTGCGACGATCGAACCTGGATTATTTATCGACCATGGAACAGGAATCGCGATTGGTTGCACTGCTATCATTCGTTCCAACGTCAACTTGTACAACGGCGTTGTACTAGGAACTCGCAGCAAGCCGCGAAAGAAAACAGATGAAGCGACTGCAACGATCAAGAAACGCCACCCAACTATCGAAAGTAACGTCAGCCTTTACACGAACGCATTCGTCGGTGGCGATGTAGTGATTGGATCGGGAACAATCGTAGGTGCATACGCTTTTG
>CAZKTR010000501.1:0-2861 GCA_964555525.1 uncultured Pirellulaceae bacterium | reverse complement strand
CCAAGGCGACACTGGCGGTCATCGCAATCGCTAAATCAATCGGCCAATTTAGCCAACCCAGCAAGCCAAAGAGAACGACGATCGGAAAGAGATTTGGCAACATCGCCAACAATCCCAGCCCAAAGGAACGCAACACTATTATCAACACAGGAGTGATGATAGCAAATGCCAATAAAAAGTTGTAATAGAAATCTTGAAGTAGGCTAGCTTGTGCACTTTGAAACAAATAGTTCTTTCCTGTGTAACTGAGGCTCACAGGCGATGTAATCCCAACGAACTCATCTTTGACCATTAATTTGCCTACCGCATCAGACGCCCTGTCCAAGACCGTCTCCTTAAGCACCTGGACATCAACTTCTTCAGTAAAGGGAAACCTGAAGCTAATTCGCCATGTTTCAGCATTGGCAGACACATCCAAGAACCGCGACTTAGCCAATTCACTTCGCCGATCATCGATCTTGCTTCGAATCATGGTCCGTTTCATGTTAGACCTAACGCCCTTCCCTGCCGGTATGCGAGGAAGATAATTTAGCATTGAGTGGGCCGAACTAACGTTCTCTAGCGATGACACATATCGCTGGATCAAATAGACCATCTGAGCACGTACATGAAAGTCGTTCTCGGTAACGTCTTCGAATTTGACAACCAGTTCGCACTGATCGATTGGACCGATGTGCTCTTCAAGACTCGTTATCTGCGCGATGAAATCAGATTTTTCATCAAATATCTTTTCAACTTGCACACTTGCCGACAACTGAGTCGTTCCGACTGCAGCGCACGCCATCAACGCCAAACCTGCAAACGCTAGAGGATACCGGTACCGTTGGATCAGCAGTGAAATTCGGCCCCACAGTTGATGCCGATCACCGCGCTCAACTAATTTTCTTTGGCCCGCCTGGCCCAGCCGATATAGCAACCAAGGGACGATTACCAACTGGAACAAGAGCGCAAAAATAGCGCCGATCGCGCAAAACATGCCGAAGCTTCGGATGGCGGGAAAACCACTACGCGAAAGGGATAACATCCCAATTGCAGTCGTTAAAGCCGAAATGCTACAAGGCTTCCATGCGACTGCAAGTAGCTTCCTTGGGTCCCCGATTGCGTCGAGACTATAATGAATTAAGTGAATGCTTCCCGACGTTGTAAGGATGTAAACTAGCGCGGGAATGATCGACATCAGTCCGCCGAATTTGTAACCCAAAACCGGTACGATCGCGATGCTGCATACCGCCGCTCCAATCGCCGCCACAAAAACAATCGAAGACAACAGGACGTTCTTCAGACAGTAGACCGAAGTAATCGCCGCGAAGAAAATTGACGGCAAGAAGAAGTAACGAAACGAATTCCGCAGAGAATTGTCGATGCTAAGCCCGACGTACGGGTAGCCTCCAAATGAAATTTCCTCCAACTCAAGATTGTCCGTTTCTTCAATCGCGACCTCGATCTGACGCATCGCTCCTCGTCGATCTGCTGATCCCGCGTTGGTAAGCTGAATCAATGCAAGGGTCTGATTGGTGTCGTCCACTCCAAAAAAGATGCCTTTGAAACGATTCACCACATGCTTGGCGGGTAAGTCAAACTCGTTGCGGAGCTTGGCAAGCACATCGGAACCGTTGACGACCGACCGAATCAAGTCGCCCGAGTCTTTACGGGTGAGATTTTCACAGAATTGGACGAGACGGGGGTCGTTTACCACACAACCGTCCCATGTTGCCAATAAAAAATCGTCCGCCCCAAATTTCCGCTCGAAATCGTTGTACTCTTCCCGAGTAGGCGAGTTATCCGGGAGCCATTGCAGCACGTCTTCGGTGTTAGATTGAAACTTAGACATCCCCACGCCGCAAAGCAGCAGGCTCAGCAGTAACAGTGCACCTCCAGCCAAATCAAATTGCGTTTGTCTTTGTGTTTTTACCAACGGAGGCTCGATCGGGGCAGTTGCGATGCAATAATCGTGAAATACAAGCAATTAAAGCCGGTTTGGGCCTGAAGTGCTGAAAGTCATCGTGAAACTGCTTCCGCGTTTCAAAATAAATGGATGGTAGGAGTTGCCCACACGTGTTTCCCAAATCGTAACAGAAAACAATTCGAGCCTTTTCTGTTGTCGGTCAAAAAAGTCGCAGAAATTAGCCCACTTACTGGTGACTTTTTCCGATTGAGGCAACTAAGATGGTGCCGTAGGGATCACCAATTTAGCCTTCTTTTTTTTTACCGCGTAAGGAATGGTGACTCTACACGACGAAAGACAATGCACGATTCGAATGTGTTCCAGTTTCCACACTCGGAGCGGTTGACCGACTTCTATGAATCAAAGTTTACCTCAAAATGAATTTGACTACTTTTTCCGCAACACAACATGAGTCGATAAGTAAGCACAGAGCAGCTAAATCAGATCAACTAGTAGCGATGCGTCACACCGAAAGCGGCAAGCCGCTATTCTGTATTCACCCATCTGGTGGAGATATCGGTGTTTATCGGAAGTTTGCAGCAAGAACAACCCCTGAGCTTTCTGTTTTTGGAATTCAGTCGCGATTGCAATGCGGTGCGACTTCCGAGTTTTCCAGTCTCAGTAGAATGGCATTCGAGTACGCGGATCTGATCAACGAACACCAACCGATGGGCGAGATTCGACTGCTAGGTTTTTCCCTTGGCGGATTTCTGGCTTCGCTGATGGCCGCCGAACTACGACAGTTTGGCCGAACGGTTTCATTTCTTGGGCTAATCGACAGCAACCCAAATTGGACCGTCGCCACAGACACTTCGCGACAAGAACTTTGTTTGAGACTAACCCAAGTCTTCACCAAATTCCAAAGTATCGGAGTTATGCAGCGAAAGCCATTGGAAATCGTTGAGCGAGATGTCGC
>CAZKTR010000500.1:0-2864 GCA_964555525.1 uncultured Pirellulaceae bacterium | reverse complement strand
GCGACCAACGCGAGAGCCTTGACGGCTTCGCGTGCATCATATTGTTATTTGGCGCATGCATGTCAGTTTTTCTTTGGGCCCTGCCAAAACAATCCGCTATATTGAAAAACCCAATACTTGTCTGGGCAATTCACGCATTTGAAAAGAGCCATTGAATGCAGAACCTCAATTTCATTTAACGGGTAAAAGTCCGACAACTTAAATTTAGCAAGAAATTCATCTTCGTTCCAGCATTTGTATTCCGCGAAATCAGATCCTTCTTTGGGTTCGCTGCCGATATATTCGGTCACATCCCCACAGCAAGTCGGCCAGTCGTGATTCTGCAAAAACATGAAGATTTTGGGCGTCCTTCGGACCTCGTCACAGAGATCAACGGCCCTCTTGAAACGGTCTTCTCCACTGAGGGTTCCCTTTGGAAAGTGACGATTTACGGCCGCCTGAATTTGAAGTTCTGGAAATATTGGGATGAGATTCCGCAACGGAATTGTCCGAATGCAATTGACGCAAAGAGCACGTTCAAAATCTAGCTCGTCTGGATCGTCAGAACCATCTTGAAATACGGCCTCAACAATATATGCAGGTTCTGGCGACGAACACTTTTCACAATTGATCGCCGCCTTGGCGGCATCTAACGCGTCATCAGAAATATAGCGAAATTTCGTACCCATTAGTCCCCAAGCCGGACAACGTCCGCGATGACCCAGTCGCAGCAAACAAACTAAATATTAAAACCGACACGAAATGCGACTTGGGTCCATCGCATTGTTATCACGCGTGCTCACTCGACCTCTTCTAGAAATCCGCCAACAGTGCGACTCAATGTACCATCAGCTGGCCCAATATCGCCGAACCAATCTGAAATAAAATTAGACATGTTTTCAATATGGTGTCGTCGAGTTTTAGAGCTTTCATCAATTCGGCTTAAAGTTAGAACCCGATAGTGCCCGCTTAATGCTGCGAGGGTATTTAAATCGAAGGGGGAAGATTTCAATTCAGTTTTTGAGATGACTAGCACAGCTGAATCACCAGAAACTTGAAGATAGCAGTGCGAATCTATATTTTTCTGCGAGAAACGTTCCATGCGGAATTTCGAGGCGGGAAATCGATACATGCCGCTCCGGAAAATGCCGTCCTGGTCGGTCCATTTTGCGTTACTTAATGAAACAGTCGTTTTAGGTGTTGGGACTGGTGCTTTCCTTGGAGTTCGATCGTATTCTGCAATCATATCTGGCAACAAAAAGAAGGTGCTATTATCAGGTATCGCGGCCAACTGCGAATTAGATATCTTCGAAACAATTTTCCACTCGCCGACAAATGGCGGTTGCTTAGGCGCGCGGACTGCCTGCCTATGCTCTTCTTGAGCAACACTGGCTTGCACAGAAATCACCAAAGAGAATAAAGCGATACAAATGAAATTCAGATTATACATGTCATTCAAAGCCTTAGCGGGATAACGTCCGCGATGACCCAAGTCGCAGCAAATAAACTAAAGATTAAAACCGACGCAAAATGCGACTTGGGTTCATCGCATTGTTATCCGACGGCTAGTCTCTGTTATTCGGTTTGCCCAAAAGTGTTCTATTGATCAATGCCTGCAAATCTGGATTCTTCGAGCCAATTGAAATGTACTCCAAATTCGGAAGTTCGCCAATCAGTTTTACGACTACGTCGGCAGAAAGGTTTGAACCTCGTATAAATACTCGTTCCAACCTTGGGTGATTTCGAAACATTTCGATCTGCCTGTCAGTAAACTCTGTTTCTCTCAAGATTAGCGATTCAAGCTGGCGAAGATTCGCTAGGACTCGGGCACCGTTGTCATCAATCGCCGGGAGGGTCAGCTCCAAGTCTTGGAGTTTCTTAAATGGTGCCATATGTTGCAGGCATTGTTTTGAAAGAGAGTTGGAATAAAGCCGAAGTTCTCGCAAGTGCGTGGCGTTGGCAATGTGCCCAACACCGGTGTCAGTAATTTGATCAGACCGCAATTGCAGTCGTTGGAGTTTTTTTGAACGTGTTGCAAGCATGCGTAGCGAATTGTTGGTGAGTTCTGGGCAGGATAAATCCAAGTTCTTTAAGCTAGGCAATCCTTTGGTGATTTTCGACATGAACGCGTCGGTAAATTTCGCTGTGCCCTCGAAATAGATACTCTCCAGCGACTTTGCACGCACAAGGAAATCGGCGCAATCATCCGTCAGGTCTGATTGATCCCCGTAAGAATTTTCCGCGATTAATTCCAAGTGAGTTAGTTTCGGTAGATCCGCGACAAATTCTAAATCGGAATCAATAATGTCGCGCTTGCATAAATGGAACGATTCAAGCGATTTTAAGGTTTTTAGTTTACGCAAGTCGCCTGCGATCATGACGGGCGAATCCACACTACTTTGTCCTATCACCAACTCGGTGAGGTTCGTGAGTGTTGACAGGTACTCGATGTCGTCGTTGGAAAGGTTTGAACCATAGCTGATTTCAATACATTCCAAATGCGGAAACTCGCGTAGTTTTGCGGCCCGCAACCCACCTTCGCCCCAGTAGTTGATCGCTGTGACTGAACCGTTTTCGCCTCGGTAAAAGCGAAATCCTGCAGGAGCTACGTTCTGGGAAAAGGCATCGTGGGCCAACAGGCTGGCGGCAATTGCCATGAACGTAAAACCTAGAGAGTGTCTCAGTGAAAAAATTGGCATATCAGTAATTGGTGTAGTCGGATAACGTCCGTGTTATCCGAGCGGCGAATCCAGTTTGCCGACGAACGACGGAGCGAGGTAAATCATTAAACCCTGAGTATAACATATTCCGCGACCAACCAATCCCAGGGGCTTCTCCGCTTCGGATCAACACATTGTTATCCAACTGCGTATTTATTCGAACAT
>CAZKTR010000499.1:0-2877 GCA_964555525.1 uncultured Pirellulaceae bacterium | reverse complement strand
CGGCGAGTCGAACCTTTAAACTTCAAATACTCTTCGCCAAAGTATTTTTCTAAGTACGACTCTTCTGGCAAGATCACCCACTTGGTGATCCATAGCATGAACACTGGGGTAAGCGCCAACATGACAAAAGAGTTGCCGATCAGCGACACTCCAGCGTACGCGACCACATAACTCAAATACATCGGATTTCGGCTGAATTTAAATGGTCCGCCAGCAACAATCGCCAATGCTGGTTTGGTGGTATTGGTATTGGTTTTGGCTGCCGAGAAAAGCCGAAAGCACCACTTGATATTGAGATAGGAACCAACCACCAGTGCAATGCCCAAGAACCCCCATGCTTTCCCAAGTTGGACGGCGATAAACCAAGACGCAATCCAACTGACAAAAATCCCCAGCATGATCATGTACAAGCACATGGTTAGCGGTAGGGCCTTAAGATCCAAACGCCCGTCTATTTCTGAGTGTGACTCTTTAATTTGCATCTACTCTGTTGAGGGTTTAGCATGAGGCCTTTCAAAATCATCATAATCAAGATCTAACGATCGGCCAACCATGCGCTAGTTGGCAACGTAACAAGCGCAATGAAACCATACGAAACCAAATCCGCCTCGAAGGTATTCCGAACACACATGCTAGATATGCTCGTTTTGGGCCTTCCCTTTGCTTGTTTAGTCGGGGCAGCTGTTTCCGGCTACATCCCCGGAAAATGGTTTTGGCATACTTATGTTACCGGCGCACTCATTGCTTTGATTGGGCTTTTCAGGCAGATTCGACGATTCAAATACATGACATGTGACTCTTGTTACGAACGCCTGCGTGCCGATGAACTCCGTGAAGACGAGCCCATAACATTTACATGTGACAATTGCAGAGTTATCTGGCGAACTGGCTTTCATCATTCCACTCATTAAGATTCATCCAAGCGACCAACCTGAGTCGCGCCAATACCATTGGAGTCAATTGGCTACTAAGCGAAATCAAAAGTAAACTGTCGAGAACACCATGGCACCCGAGTACAACAAAGTCAAACTATCCACTACGAAACTACCGAGCGGCCTCCGTTTGGTGGCAGTGGCGCTCGGTATCATGTGGGTAGCCGAAATCATTGACATGTTTCTCGGTGGACGACTGGATGGCCACGGGATCATCCCGCGCAGGATTGCAGGCCTTGATGGCATCTTATGGTCCCCATTCCTTCACGACGGGTTTTCGCACTTAATTTCGAACACCGTTCCTTTCGCGGTGCTAAGCGGGCTTGTCCTAGTGCAAGGAGTTCGCCGCTGGATCAACGCCAGCGTCATTATCGTGATCGCTGGCGGCCTGATGGTTTGGGCGTTTGCCATCGGCTCAAACGAGTGCCACATCGGAGCCTCGGGTTGGGTCTTTGGGCTCTTCGGATTTCTGGTCGTATCCGCAATCCTTGAACGGAAGCTGATATCAATCGGCATTGGCCTGGTCACCCTCTTCTTTTACGGCAGTACGATTCTGTTCGGTTTCATCCCTCGACCGGGCCTTTCATGGGAGGGACACCTGTTTGGTTTTATCGCGGGAATCATTGCTGCCCGAATACTTGCAAATCGCGAGGTAGAACCAGTCGCAACAGCTACCGAAAATTTGCTTGGCGAGTAATACAGGTTTTAAGAATCGACGACTTAACTCGTAAAACTTCTTAGATCGATGATCCTTGAGGTGTCCCCATTTTAGCTAAATCACTACAAATCATTACCGGCTTGCTCGGCACCGCAATTCGATCATTCGCCCTAGCTGTGATGATTCTTGAAACACTGTGGAGCCTCTTTTTGGCGGCGGTGTGTTTCTGGATCGCGGGTCAAGAATCAACAATTTGCGGGATCCTTGCAGCGATCTTGGCTTTGCTAATGACAACCGTCTGCGTGTTGATCATTGCAGTCTACTTTGCCAGCCTATCAGTTGTTCGCAAAGCAGTTTCAGACGCGGGAGTGGGGCGCACGATTTTCGACGCTATTTTTGACTACGCACTGGGCATATCCGGCGAAGACACGGGCGAACGAACAGCTACCGCCAGAGTCCCAACGCATATGTCGCGCGATGAAGTTAAAAAAACGCTTCATAACGCTTCCAAAAAACTCCTGTCCGACCAACCACCCTCAACCAAGTGGGCTGGCCCGTTTTTTTGGCTCGCAAAGCAGATTCAACGAATATCCATTTGGGCAACGGTCAAAGTGATCGTAAAATCGTGCTCGCATGATGGTAAATCTGTCAACATGTTTGAACTGCGTGACCGGCTTGCATCCACCATTGACGACGGCGTCGTCTCGTATCTTAACCAGTATTTTACGCGGCTTGCGTTAATATTGATCACTGCGGTCAGTCTGATTTCACTGCTTCTGGCTTTAGGGATTGGACAATTGCCACTATGATGCAAATCGCCAAATAACATTGATTCCTTTATTTCGTTTAGTGCATGATGCAGCAACCGGCAAAAAACTCGCTTTCCATTTTGGGGATCATCATTGCGATGGTTTCGCTATGGCTTTCTTGGATAACTTTCCATCAAGTACCTATTGAGTCTGCTTTTCTTGAGCTACAGCAAGGCCTGATGGACAATTCCGAGCCAATAACTTACAGCGGTGTGATGACCGGTTTTTCAGGGACCGTATTTTACGTACCGATTTGGATTGTAGCGTTAGTGATATCGACAGCACACCTAGTGCAACTAATGAATGCGACGGATTTTTTCTACGTCCCTAAAGTGGTCATGTGGATTACTTTGATCGTCGCATTATTTTTTCCCATTTATGCTATCGTGTCCCCATTATTTCGCACGGGAATCACACCCAGCATAGGGCCGTACATCGCATTGCTTTCGACAGCAATCGCATCGGCAACGCTAATGAT
>CAZKTR010000498.1:0-2878 GCA_964555525.1 uncultured Pirellulaceae bacterium | reverse complement strand
ACCGTGCTGCCCATCCATAACCAATTGATCGGTTGTTTCTCCAGCGACGTGAAAATCCAATCGCAGATCGCCATTAGTATCCCGACAATCCCGATGGCGAACAGTAACTCAAACGTCGGCCATGCGATCGCGCGGAGGAAGCTGTTGCGGAAGGCGACTAGATCTTTGTAGTGTTTTCCCAGTCGAGTAAACGAGTCGTCCAATCGGCCCCCAGCCTCGCCAGCTTTGACAACCGACACGACTAGCTCAGGAAAATACCCATTAGTAGAGGCCATTGCCTTGGCCAGTGAGCCACCGCCATCGAGTGCTTTTGCGACTCGTTTCATTTTTTGTTGGTGAGCTGGACTACCAGACTGAGTTTCTCGTTGAATCGAAGTACGCAGGTCGATGCCGGCACGATAACTGGTTGCCAAGCGTTGGAAAAGTTTGGACAGTTGATTTTGGCTGATCTGTGCCATTAGGTTTTATCGCTTTTTCCGGAGTTTTTGCGGCCTTGCAACAGTATTCTAGCCTTTTGGACGATCAAATGCGATAATACTGCTACTGTTTTGATGCAGCTTCATATTAGGTTGCCGCCGTAGCTGGGCTCGCCAGAGTTCAGGTCTTAGGGTGCTCATCCCGAAAGTATGGCGACTCAGTTAACGCTTAAGCTATAACAAAAAACTTAGCACGCAGTCGAGAGCAAGGGCAATAGGGCGGTAAGTCGATCGGTTTACCACAAGGAACATTCCAATCTTAAGCGGTCAGGTACGATTGGAAGTTTGCTCTCGAATTTTTGACCGTGGAGATCAAGCGATGAACCATCGAAAAATTATTAGTTGTCTGTTGCCGGCGTTTTTGTTGCTGGTCGGATTGGCGGGAACAACTCGCGTGATTCGCGCGCAGGACAACGGCGGTTTTGACCGAGAGTTGTTAAAGGTTCAAGACCAACTATTGTTGCGATCAGGTGTTGTGTTAGAGGGGTTGATCGCATCAGAAACCATCACAAAGACCGAGCCCGTTAGCTTTGAGACGATCGCTGGCGAGAAGATGTTGGTTGATCCAAAATTAATTGATAAAGTTAAAAAGGTCGACGCGGTTGCTCAGCGTTACAATGCCGCGGTCGACAAAATGAAAGACAGTGCTCAAGGCCACCGTGACATGGTCACATGGTGTGAAGAGCAAGAACGTGGGCGGATACGTTTCCAAAATCAAATTAAATTTCACCGGAAACGGATCCTCGTTTTTGACCCGGACGATCGGCCTACTCGAACGAAATTAGGCTATGTATACCTTAAAGAAGAAAACAGATGGGTGGATGAAGATCAATTTTGGTCGACGCAAGGATACGTTCGGCGAGGTGGTCGTTGGAATTCGAATCTACACAAAGCGACTCAAGATCGGGTGGACCAGGTTCAGGGTCAGCTGGCCACGAAGAAAAAGAAATTAAATGCTTGGAAAAGCCGCTTGCGACGAATGTCAAAACTCGAAGCCATCAATAATCTCGTGTCGATTGCGGATGCGCAATTAATGCCGCATATCTATGAGACCTATGCGGGGACAAAAGATCCCGCGTTGCGAGGGCTTTATGTGGAAGCTTTCGCTTCGGCTCGCCCAACAACAACGTCGGCGGTATTAGGGTTGATTACGGCGTTTATGGATGACGGGGACGACATCGCGCTGGATTATTTGAAGCAAGATGACTTTAACCAGAAGCAAATCGCGACGCAGTTAGCAAAATTTTTAGTTAGCAAAAATAACGCGACCGTTCAGCGGGCTGCCTATGCATTGGGCGAGCTAAATTCGACACATGCGATTCTTGCATTGGCCAAGGCGTTGCAGACAAAGCACCTAATTAGACCGGGTAACAATAACACGGGGGCCCAACGTGTTCAGGGCAATGCAGGCGGTGAGTCATTTGGCTTTGGCGGCTCAAAACCGGTCTCACGCGTCTTTCGCAATGAAGAAGTGCTGGATGCGCTGAAGAAAATCACTGGGCAGGATTTTGGCTACTCCGAAGCTGCCTATCAAAAGTGGTTTATCCAGAACTACACTCACGTTAACCTGAAGGCTCGACGCTAATTAATTTAGGGCGGTAACCTTCCCATCTTCCCCTATTCAACGGTTTCGTGTGGTTGCATACTGGTCTGAGGGAACTGAGCTTGTGGAAAAGTTGGTCTCTGAGGCGAACTTTGCATGGCGAAAACGTTCTAAGTGGCTAACATAGTGCCTTTTTGAGGTTCGAAAAAACGCGGGAACGTTCTCGCTGCCACACCGTGTTTCACTTTGTTACTCGTTGGCGTAGCCTGAAAAAAACGATTCGATTTACAAGTCTTTTAAACTTTAGCATCCAAATCAATGTCAACTCAATGGTCGCCAAAATCGTGGCAATCCAAAACGGTAAAACAACAACCAACCTATCCCGACCAAGAACAGCTGCAAGGAGCGTTGGACCGATTGACTAAGCTACCGCCGTTGGTAACCAGTTGGGAAATCGAAAGCCTCAAAGATCAATTGGCCGAAGCCGCGGAAGGAAGAGCATTCTTGCTGCAAGGCGGAGATTGTTCGGAGAACCTAGACGATTGCGAAACCGACTCGATCGTGCGGAACCTGAAAGTTCTGATGCAGATGAGTTTTGTGTTGATCCACGGATCGCAAAAGAAAGTCGTTCGTGTTGGTCGTATCGCTGGTCAATACGCCAAACCACGGTCCAATGATACCGAAACACGTGACGGAGTGACACTGCCGGTCTACCGCGGCGATATCGTTAACCGTGTTGGTTTCACTGAAGCCGACCGCACTCCCGACCCAGAATTGTTGTTGCGCGGCTACGAGCGAGCTGCGTTGACGTTGAACTTCATTCGTGGGCTTAGTGTTGGTGGGTTTGCGGACATGCACC
>CAZKTR010000497.1:0-2880 GCA_964555525.1 uncultured Pirellulaceae bacterium | reverse complement strand
CCATCGCCGATTTCGTTAAATCCGAACAACGGGATCGTGACACTTGACGGCAGTGACATATCCGATGTCGCTCTGGTACGTCCAACAACAATCGGACTTGATCCAGCTTTTCAGTTTGACTTGAACGAGTTTACGGAAGTATTCCTAGCTTCTGATGTGGTCAGCGTCTTCTTTGAAGCACGTGGCGGCGATGATGAGTTCACAAACAATACAGGCCTACAAACTTTTGCTCGTGGTGGTTTAGGGGACGATATTTTTGTCGGTGGATCAGGAGTTGATCGATTGGTCGGTGGTGACGGCGAAGATCTTTTAACCGGCAACGCTGGTAACGACTTCTTAATCGGGGGCCAAGGCGATGACACACTGATCGGAAACGCCGGAGAGGACGAACTCTTTGGTGAAGCGGGAAGTGACGAACTCATTGGCGGGCCTGATGACGACAACCTTTTTGGTGGTTCAGGAATCAACACCATCAATGGCAATAACGGTGACGACTTAATCATTGGCGGCTCAGACGTCGACAACATTGATGCGGGTGCCGGAGACGACAACGTTTTCGCAGGTGATGGAGAAAACGTTATCAATGGCGGCACAGGGGATGACCTCATTGTCGGCGGGGCCCAAGTCGATACTATATCCGGCGGTGCCGATGACGACGAGATCTTTGGTCTCGGTGGAGATGATGTTTTAGAAGGTGGTGATGGTGACGACCTGCTAGTGGGTAATGAAGGCGACGATGCCATCAACGGCAACGCCGGCAATGACACCGGAATCGGCGGCACGGGTGACGACACCCTCGGCGGCAGCGAAGGCGATGACAGCTTGTTCGGCAACGCGGGCGATGACGTGATCTCCGGCAACACCGGCAACGACACCCTCGGCGGCAATGATGGCAACGATGAAATCTTCGGTGGCCTTGGCATCGATGGGCTCTTTGGAAACGGCGGTGACGATCTGCTTGTAGGTGGCTTCGGCGACGACAACTTGTTCGGCAGTACCGGTAACGACACGCTGCTAGGACAAGACGGTAATGACCTTCTCGTAGGCGACGCCGGTGAGGACGAGATCTTCGGCGAAAGCGGAGAAGATACCATATTTGGCGGAGACGATGCCGACCGAATCTTTGGCGGTACTGAAGCTGACCAGATATTTGGCCAAGGTGGCGACGATATCATTTTTGCTGGCTCAGGCGACGACACCCTCAACGGTGGTGATGGAAACGACGAACTGCACGGCAGCCTAGGTGACGACTTGCTTGTCGGTGAAGCCGGTGCAGACCTGCTCTACGGTGAGCTTGGTAACGACCGCCTATTCGGTGGTGCCGACAACGATATCTTGGTTGGCGGTGTTGCCGATGCCGACACCTTGGCCGGTAACGAAGGTTCTGACTTGTTTATCTTCAGTGCTGCGTCTACTACCTTGGACTTCAATAGCAATAACGATGTCGAAGTCGAATTCCGTAACGGATCAAGTCAATGGACCAACCGAGAGATCCAAGTGATCACCGAAGGCCTGTTCCGATTGCAGCAAATCACCGGTAGCTCAACAGTATTCAATTCACCACTCGACGCTGACCCGCTTGTGTTTATCAAAGACATAACGATTGCCCCTCAGCCGGGTGATCGATTGGCTTCTAACGAAAGAGTGACCGTCAATTCACCGATATTTAATCCTGAAACGAGTTTGATTGAAAACGTTGTGACAACCGAACGACAAATCAGATTCGCTGACTGGGACGAAACGGATGATGCTGCCAACTTGGATCGACTCGAAGAAATTCCACGTGAAGTCTCGTTCCTATGGTCAGGTGATGATCCTGTTGTAACGTTGATCCCGTCTCAAACTGATTTCTGGGATAGCTTCCTGCGAATCTCTGGTTGGACACAAGATCGACCCGATGACATCTCGTTCTTCAACACAACTCCTGACGGAGAGTGGTTCTACCTCCAATCAGCTACGTTTGTTAACGATAATGGACGACTGAGTCCCGAAGACGACTTCGCCACAGTTTGGCAATTCGTCGTTGAGCAAGAGTTTGCCGATCCCAATAACGTGGTCGTCAACGAAGCCTTGACCCCAAAAATTGAATCGGTGGAGCAACTGTTTGCATTCTTGGGTAACGCGTAGAGCTACAAAAGAAGCAACGGTACTTCTAGGTCTTTGGTGACCGTAGTTCCTAAATTTTCTTAAATCGAATTAAAGGCCGCGTTTCGAAAGGAGCGCGGCCTTTTTTTAGGATTTAATCAATCCAACCACCACCGAGTACTTGGCTGCCGTCGTAGCATACGACGGCTTGGCCAGGCGCGACTCCATTTTGAGGATCGTCAAACACAACCTCCAGGCGATCCTCTGGTAACACGGTCGCCATCGCAGGCTTGGCACCGCTGTTGTAGCGAATCTGCGCCAGACAATTAAACGACGCACCAACGATTGGCTCGACCAACCAGTTGGTTTTGCTGGCGGTAAGCTCTGACCGCCCGAGCTCTTCGATTTTCCCAATCACCACTCGCTTGGTCGCTGGCTCAATACGAACAACGAAGTACGGTTCACCCATCGCCACGCCCAAACCTTTCCGCTGACCGATCGTGAAACGCTCGATCCCCGGATGCTGGCCGACCACCGTTCCGTCAGTCGTCACGATATCACCTGCCAACTCACCCGCTCCATCACTGGCCAATGCATCGCCTCGTCGTTGACGAACGAATTCATCGTGCTTGCCTGAAGTCACAAAACAGATCTCTTGGCTGTCCTTTTTCTCGGCCACGTTCAAACCAAGTGTGCCGGCGATTTGACGAATGGTTGGTTTATCGTAACCTCCCACTGGTAGCAGCATCCGTTGCAAAAACTTTTGCTTGATCCCAAACAGCACATACGATTGGT
>CAZKTR010000496.1:0-2890 GCA_964555525.1 uncultured Pirellulaceae bacterium | reverse complement strand
GGCTTATTGACCAACCATTAAATTCGCGAAGAACAAATTCAAAAGGACGTAACGATGTGGATCGAACCCTGTAAAACCGTTGACTGTTTCATGGCTGGACTGATCAAGCGTAACTCCGGTCAACCCGAGTTTCATCAGGCGGTCAAGGAATTCGTTTCGACGGTCATGCCCTACGTGCAAGCCAACCCAAAGTATCAGCAGCATCAGATTTTAGAACGTCTGACGGAACCCGACCGAGCTGTAATCTTCCGAGTCACCTGGCAGGACGACAAAGGAAATATCAGAGCAAACCGCGCATGGCGAGTTCAGTTCAACAATTCGATTGGCCCTTACAAAGGCGGTTTGCGTTTTCACCCAACGGTAACGTTAAGCGTGTTGAAATTTTTGGGCTTTGAACAGATTTTCAAAAACAGCCTGACCGGTTTGCCAATGGGTGGTGGTAAGGGTGGTTCTAACTTTAACCCTAAAGGTAAAAGCGACGGCGAAGTCATGCGTTTCTGCCAATCGATGATGACGGAGCTTTGTCGTCATATTGGACCTGAAACGGATGTCCCTGCAGGTGATATCGGCGTGGGCGCGCGAGAGATCAGTTACTTGTTCGGACAGTACAAAAGAATTCGCAACGAATTTCATGGTGTGCTCACTGGGAAGGGACTTGCCTTTGGTGGTAGTCTGATTCGCACCGAGGCCACTGGTTACGGATGCGTTTATTTCTGCGAAGCGATGTTTAACCATCGCGGTGACAGTATCAAAGGTAAGAACGTTGTGATTTCCGGTTCGGGAAATGTTGCGACCTATGCGGCGGAAAAAGCGATGGCTTTAGGCGCTACGGTGTTGACCCTTTCGGATTCAAGCGGCTTTATCCACGACCCCGACGGTATCGATCAAGAAAAACTCGAATTCGTCAAAGAGTTGAAAACTGTCCGGCGAGGACGAATTTCAGAATACGCGGACAAGTATTCTTCGGCACAGTTCCATGAAGGTCAGCGGCCATGGTCGGTCGCCTGCGATGTCGCACTACCTTGTGCAACTCAAAACGAAGTCAACCTCTCGGACGCCAAGCAGTTGATCAGCAACGGCGTGAAGGTGGTTTGCGAAGGCGCGAACATGCCGACCGAATTAGATGCGATGCAGCAGTTCATGACCGACGGTGTTTTGTTTGGCCCAGCAAAGGCGGCCAATGCCGGTGGCGTTGCTGTCTCTGGTCTTGAGCAAAGCCAAAATGCGATGCGAATCTCATGGACCAAGGAAGAGGTCAATGAGCGGTTGCTCAATATCATGAACGACATCCACCAAAAGTGTGTTACCCATGGGCCGGAATTGTCCAGTGGAAATGTTGACTACGTAACCGGAGCCAACATCGCTGGCTTTATCAAAATCGCTGATGCAATGGTTGCTTACGGAGCAGTTTAGTCCAGCTACGTAGCCGATGTCGCCAGACTTCGGGCAAATTGCCAGTGCTCCTGAACTCTGGCGAGTCCAGCTACAGTTCTTAAGCCGTTTGAAATGAAACCGCTATACTGGATTTGCCAATGACAAAAACGAATTGAAATCGTTTGTCGTTGGCGAATCAATTTTTAAATGAAAATTAGACATTCGAAAATGGTAACCCAACGCATAAGTTTTGAAGTTGCACGAATACAAGCTCGACGCGCAAGCGAGTGCATTTATACGTGTCTTATGATGCACTCGCTTGCGCGTCGATCTTGTATGGAAAACACCGGTTTTAAAACTAATTTATCCAAGGCCGTCAGCCGGTTATTTTAAAATTCACATGACTTTATCAATTCAATTCATTGGAAGAAAAGATGAAAGCCTCAGACCTGTTTGTTAAAGCGTTAGAAGCTGAAGGCGTCGAATATATTTTCGGTATCCCTGGCGAAGAAAATCTCGACTTTTTAGATTCTTTGTCGCGGTCCAACATCAAGTTGATTTTGACTCGCCATGAACAAGCCGCCGGGTTCATGGCCGCGACGATCGGAAGGCTGACTGGCAAGGTAGGCGTTTGCCTTTCGACGCTCGGTCCAGGAGCCACTAACTTTGTCACCGCTGCCGCGTATGCTCAGCTTGCTGGAATGCCGATGTTGATGATCACAGGTCAAAAGCCCGTCAAATCCAGCAAGCAGGGGCAATTCCAGATCGTTGACGTCGTTCAAATGATGGGACCGCTGACGAAATACACTCGCCAATTGGTCAGTGGGACCTCCATTCCGTCGCGAGTACGAGAAGCGTTTCGCTTAGCCCAAGAAGAAAAACCTGGTGCCGTGCATCTTGAACTGCCAGAAGACATCGCGGCCGAAGAAGTTGACGAACAACCCATTGCAGCCAGCCAAGTTCGTCGACCGATCGCCGAAGACAAGTCGATTGTCGCTGCAGTCGAAAAGATTCGGGCGGCGAAACATCCGTTGCTATTGATCGGCGCAGGTGCAAATCGAAAACGCACTTGTAATATGCTCCGCGAGTTAATTGCTAAAACGGGCATCCCGTTCGCAACGACTCAGATGGGTAAAGGCGTGATCAACGAAGACCACGAACTGTTTGTCGGGAACACCACGCTGTCCGCTGGTGACTTTGTCCATCGCGCCATCGATTCCGCCGACTTGATTGTTAACGTTGGACATGATGTCGTTGAAAAGCCGCCATTCTTTATGAAGCCTGACGGTGTTGATGTCATCCATATTAACTTTTCATCGGCCGCGGTTGACCCAGTTTATTTTCCGCAAGTCGAAGTCGTCGGCGATATCGCTAACAGTATTTGGCGGATTAAAGAAACGCTCGAGCCTCAATCGCACTGGGATTTCTCGCGGTTCATGACCGTTCGCGAGTCGGTTCAGGCCAGCGTTAACGAAGGCGTCGACGACGACCGGTTTCCAATCTATCCTCAACGATT
>CAZKTR010000495.1:0-2893 GCA_964555525.1 uncultured Pirellulaceae bacterium | reverse complement strand
ACGCCGTCTTTTCTAGCCTGCCAAGCCAACCGGAACGCCTCCACGTCGCCGAACTTTTCTACGGCAAACGACTTCGTTCGACGGCGTCCACGCCCGTCGGTCCACTGCGCCACCCACGACCAGCTATGATACTCGAACGCACCGCGACGATCGACTTGCTGATGCAGACGCACTCCAACCACTCCCGAACTATTTCTCGCAGACGGCCGAAGCGACCTTTCTTCAACGGTCATCTTGTCAGCTTCCTGCTCAAGCTCGTCGCGAAACTCTTTCGCCGCTCTTAACGCTGCCAACTTACCGCCATAGATCGAATCTGAAAAAAACTTTGACTGCTTCTCTCGGTGCCGCTGCATCCGCACTTCCCAGCCACCAATCGTTTGCCCCGTCGAATTTAATTTTTCCAGTCGAGAGATATTTCGGCGAGGATTTTTGCGGGCCATCGATCGATCACCATTGAACCTTGACCTGAGTACCGACGGGGATCCCCAACATGCCAGCTAGATCCATACCGACGATTTCAATTTCGATGCACCCCGAAGCACCAACACTCGCCACCAACGTCGCTTCTGGCTGACCATGAGATTCCTCAAACAACCCAACGGTCTCGTGCCCACCAAACTCAATCCGAGTTTCTTCGTTTCCCACGGCTGAACTCACCTGAGCGTGGTCGATATCAGTAATTAGTTTCCCGTCGCCGGATATCTCGGCTACTTTACCTGTCGCTGTTGTCGCCAATTACCTACTCCACCTGCAAACCATCGATGTACTGTTTGAAAAACCACACTAAAAAAATGTGAATTTCTTTCCCGCTATAATACCACGGCACGATTTCTTGTTTAAACCCCAACCAACTTAGGGAAGTACATTTCTGTTGCCGTTATAGTTGGGCTCGCCAGAGACCGTCGCTTTATTAGCCGTTTTGGCGCTAGCCACGGTTTCAATTCCCACAAACCGTGGCTATCGCCAAAACGGCTCAAGTTAATATTATCCGGGCTACGTCATCACGACGGAATCTGCCTGCAAGCCTGTATTTTTCGCGGTTCTGCCTTAATCAATCGGAATATATGAGCATATTTTTGATGATAGCTTTTACTACACGAAGCATAGGCCTAAAATCTTAGTAGTCCATAATTAGAATCTAGTAATTTCATTCCTCGATCCCAAAAAGCGAGAACCGGCGTGAACCAGTCAGCGACTCATTCTGAACTCCATCGTTACATGACTCAACTTGTATTGGCGTTAGTCTGCCTGCTTGCGTTAAACACTAACGCATTCGGCTTTCAAGCCGACGAAAAAGATCCCGCACCGTCAGCAACAGAGCAAAAAAAAGACGACGATGAAAGCGAAGACGAAGAACCCGAGTTGCTGAAAATCGGTGGCCCAGCTCCCGCCTTGGATCTCGACTACTGGCCGACTGACAACAACGGTCTACTCCCAGCAGTTAAGAAATTTGAGTCGGGCAAGATCTACGTAGTCAACTTTTTTGCAATCAACAACGAGTACTCCGTTGGTAAACTTGATTCGATGGTAAAACTGCAAAAGAAATTCTCCGACGATCCCGTTCAAATTATTTGCATCAGTATCGGCGGTCGTGATGAAACCGAAGAGTTTCTGGACAAGGAAGTAGAAGGCAAAGACAAGGACGGCCAAACGTACCTTGATCTACTCAATCCTGTATCTTCTGCGGTAGATTCAAATGGTAAAACAGTGATCAACTACATGGCTCGCTCAGGCTTTCCAACCGCTTGGACTTTCATCGTTGGCAAAACTGGCAAACTCGAATGGCTCGGCCCTCCAACGGAAGTTGCCGAACCGCTCGCTAAAGTCGTCAAAGGCAAATGGGATCGTAAGGCGTTCGCAAAAGAAATCGAACCCAAACAGAATCAACAAATCCGCCGCTCCAAGAACGAAAAATTGTTCGCCGAATGGTTGAAAAAAGTAGAAAAACCCGAAGGCGTAAGGGGAGTCGAGGCACTTAAGGAATTACTGGCACTACTCCGTAAAGGCGCCAAAGATCCGTCCAACAAGGCCTTTCGAGTCAGAATTGAATACGAACGAATGACCCTCATGATGTTGTTGTACACACGGCAAGCCGATGTTGAAAACCTTGAGTCGGACTTAATGGAAGCAATGGAGAGCTTCACAAAGTTGAGTCAAGACGACTTCAATTCAGAGCTTAACAACAACGCATGGGCAATTTACGAAGTGTACGAAGCCGGGCACATCGAAAAAGACGCGGAGATATTGAAAGTCGCCAAAAGGATGGCCGAAAAAGCGCTTAAGTTCCGCCCCAAAAGTGGCGCTGTCAACGACACCATGGCTCACTTCGCCTACCTCGTTGACGGTGATCTCGACCGAGCCATCAAATTGCAAGAAAAAGCCATTGAAAATTCTGGCGACACGCAAGCGGACGAGCTAGAAGCGTTCCTAAAATTCTTGAAAAAGGAACAAGCCACCGGCAAGAAAAAATCGCTTCAGAAAAAAGACGGCGAAGATGGCGAAGCCGAAGAAGAATCTGACTTCTAAGTTGGCAAGTAAGGTGGCGACAGTTGCCTCCGGCCTGTCTACGCGCCGTGTTTAACGACGATCCGGCAGGCGTAGGCGTAGGCATGTGGCCCAGCCACATACACCTTCCAGCCTCCCAACCTCCAGTCTCCAACCTAATTGAAACACGCATGAATCACGCTCTAACGACCCTCCTTTCTATCATCTGCCTTGTAAGCCCAAGCCTTTGTTTTGCCCAAGTCGCACCACCCGTAGCAGCCCAACCTGAAACCACCACGGTCGTCGAAAAATCGGTCCCAGTTTTCAAAGACGGAATCGCTCAAATAGTTCCCGGCTTCAAAGAATCCTCCGATTGGATCAAACACGATCTCTGGGTCGAAACCGAATT
>CAZKTR010000494.1:0-2893 GCA_964555525.1 uncultured Pirellulaceae bacterium | reverse complement strand
TCATCGAGCAACGTATCCAAATAGGCTCTCCCAAGACATACGGGCGATCCTCAAGCTCAACATCCAGAATCAGGCTTTGGTTGGGTGTTGGAACAATTGAATAGGATTCACCGATGCCTTGAGCGATTAAAGGCTGTTGGCTTGGCATCAGCAAACTCACAAAACAAGTAGCGCGAATTTGACACGTTGATTCAATGCTTCGAACACAGGTCACTCCCCGATTATTGAGACGATTTACCTTCTAGGTGTTAATACTCCTAGATGACAATATTCTTAGAATGATAATGCCCTTATACCAAACTTTTCTCGCCGCAAAATAAGTGATTTTCGTGGTTTGGCCGAGGTTAAACCGTGTTCTTGTCAAGGCGACGGTAGTTCGGTCGAGCTAGATTTTTGACCAAGCCAACTCGTTCCAACGCCCACAACGAAATATATGTGACGTCTAGCTCCCACCAACGGTGACCATGGCGAGCAGACCGCGGATCGGCGTGGTGGTTGTTGTGCCAGCCTTCACCGTTAGTCAGCAACGCGAACAGCCAGTTGTTGCGGCTGTCTTCCCGAGTCTCATAGTTGCGGTAGCCCCACATGTGAGCGGCCGAGTTGATCGCCCAAGTGACGTGCCAAGTGTAAACCGTTCGCATGATCACGGTCCAAAAGAAGAACGAAGCCGTGAAGTAAGTGATGTTTTCTGGAGCAAATACAAACGATAAGCCAAAGCCAATCAACAAAAATACCAAGGCATGAACTGCGTAAACAAGCACCCAATTCAAATTACGTTGCAACCACATGTAATAGCGGTCTCGCATCAAATCGCGACAGTAGCGATCGTAAGCGTTAGCGGTGCTCAAATCCAAGTTGTCAATAAACAACCAACCCATGTGTGACCAAAAGCCACTTACATTAGGAGTGTGCGGGTCTGGCTGGTGATCGGAGTGCTGATGGTGAACACGATGCACCAAAACCCAACGCGCCGGTGAGTCTTGAAAACTACAAACGCCTAAAGTGACCAGCGTGTACTCTAGCCATTTCGGGCAGTCGAAACCTTTGTGGGTCAACAGCCGATGGTAACCGGCTCCGATTCCCATGGAAGTAAAAAAGTAGTTGCCGATTGGCAAGAACAATAATCCCCACCAGGAAAAAAATGGGTAGACCGCCAACGGGATCATCAAGTGAAACACCAACACCGGAATCAAATACGACCACAGAATCGGGCTCTTCGAGTTCACGCCTTCCGGGCGAGGCACACGTTTGGTTTCGGCTTGCTCGACATGGATGTCTTTGGCAATTTCGTCTTTGGCTTTCGAACGTCCGGTCTGGTTCGAGGTCGGTTCGATATCAGTTGCCATTTTGTTTTCTTCGTGGGTTGGTCCGAGCGTTCAGGTTGCGCCTAACTGGCTTCGAACAAGATTGTTAACCGTAATTTAGACAAACCGCATTCTACCGACCGTCGGTGAGCGTTAAAAGTTCATTTGTCCGCCAAAGCAAAATGGTTTTGGAAATAGGACGAATTTAACACAGTTGATTAGGCTGGAGGGCGGGAGACTGGAGCCTAGAGGCGGAGTACGCCTCGTTCCAAGGCTCTGCCTTGGAACGCACTGCACTTGCGGCTCCGCCGTGTCCCAGCATGATTGAGTCGACGTGCCAACCTCAAAGCCGTTAGTCACGGGGATTTACCTACGGCTCAATCATGCCATCCTCCGAAACTGAAAACAGAAGTGGAAGTTGGTCAGCCGCAAGGTGACGATAGGTCCATGACCGTAAACAGTCCCATGGAACACAACTCTCGCTTGCTAGCACCTAGCATTCGGCTGACAGTCGAACTTGTCGGGTCCTCGTTACCTTGTCAAACTCTGCCGCTCGAACCAATCAGTAGGTAATCCAAATGGGAAAACGAATCGCACTCTCCAATGGCAGGCGCCTGGTCGACGATGTGATTCGCATGGCCAATCAAACTCCGCTTGCTGGGCTCAGCGGCGATTTTGACTTTTCACATTTGGCCAGGTACCGGCGACTCGTCAAGCCAAAGATTTCTTGGAACGTGCTGTTCATGAAAGCCTACGCTCAGGCTTGCCGTAAAATGCCTGAGCTGCGGCAGGGCTACGCTTCGTTCCCTTGGCCACATATTTACCAGCACGACGAACCGGTTTGCATGATGACGATTGCTCGCGAATATCGCGGTGAAGAACGTTTGTTTTTTGCAAGGTTTAGCAACCCGGATTACACCACACTACCGAAGTTGCAAGCCAAGTACGATCGGTTCCGCAAAGCCCCGGTCGAATCGATTAAACAGTTTCGTCACCAGATCAAATTTGCCAAAGCCCCATCGATGGTTCGACGAATGGCTTGGTGGATGTTGTTCAATGTATGGCCGGAGAAACGAGCCACCCACATGGGCACGTACGGGATGAGCATTTCAGGTTACAACGGCGTTTACGGCAGCATGCACTTGGGGCCTAACACCACGACGCTAGGTGTTGACCCAATGCCACGCAAAGGCCAATGCCGACTCGTGTTAACGTTTGACCACCGCGTACTCGACGGCACGCCCGCCACGCGAGCCGTTAAATTGATGCAGCACATGATGGACCGCGCGATCCATCGGGAACTTGCCGCCCTGGCCGGCTTTGACTTCGCCACCGGGTTGCCTTTTGAGGCCTCTGTTAAGCGCTCCGCTGCTTAGCTCGCAATGCAAGAAACATCGCAAAAGTGAGTGGTCTGCGTTAGCCAAAGCTACTGGCTCAAAATGAAATGCTCAACATTCCGGCCAAATGCCGACGAAATATACGACCACGAAACAAGTCGCTGTGACGAATCCCCCATCAGATAGCCATCTTCTGCATCAGATACGTCAATCACTTCCGTGTCATCTTCATTCATTGTTTTGATCGCAAAC
>CAZKTR010000493.1:0-2896 GCA_964555525.1 uncultured Pirellulaceae bacterium | reverse complement strand
AGCGGTTGTCAGGGATGGTCAAAGTGAAGATCGAATCGATGGGGTTGGCGTCGGTCGGGACTTTCGTGGCAATGGGCGTGTTTTACACGGTCTTTCATTCCTTGATGGAAGAATATTATTGGCGTTGGTTCGTGTACGATTTGAGCAAACGGTTTTATTCGAAAGCGGTGGCCAACGTGATTTCGAGCATCGGCTTCGCGGCTCATCACGTGATCGTGTTGGGGTTCTTTTTCGGTTGGGATTCGCCGTGGACTTATTTGATTTCGGTTTCGATTGCCGTTGGCGGAGCCGTTTGGGCGTGGATGTATGAGCGAGACGGGACGTTATGGTCGGCATGGGTAAGTCACGCGATCGTCGACGCTGGAATTTTTACGCTCGGGTACTTTATCTGGCAACAGGTTTAGTAGGAGCGAAAAGTTTACCGAATCGCCGGCAGGCGTTTACGCTTGACGGGTATCCAATGACACGGTCGCCTGCTGGATCGTCGTTAAACTAATTTAAAACAAGCTTTAAGAGATACCCCCCAAAGATCCAAAGAAGAATCGCAATGTCTATTACTCCCACTACGATGCTTGCGATAAGTTTCCAACGACATGATTTGAATCGCGTTTGAATAGAATGCCGTGGAAGTCCTGCCGTAAGCAAGGCGGGGTACTTCTGAGCAAGCGTCTGCCACTGCCACAATTGGAACAGATACCAAGCAGGAATGAAAATTCCTGCCAACGGGATACAAATAATACTCAAGAAAACGACCAGATATAGATTCCGCGATTCTCTGATCAAGTCCTC
This sequence comes from uncultured Pirellulaceae bacterium, assembly GCA_964555525.1. Lineage (GTDB taxonomy): Bacteria > Planctomycetota > Planctomycetia > Pirellulales > Pirellulaceae > Mariniblastus. The sequence goes on along the minus strand of CAZKTR010000493.1, from coordinate 2,107 downwards.
AATTTTTCTTCGGTCGACTGGGTTGAGATCAATCGGCGCTGGATCAGGAGGGGACTCCGGCGGATTAATGGGTGGAGCGTAAGGGTTTTGGTCGGACATGATCGCGGTGGGCCTACACTAATTTCACTTACGCTCTTCGGAGGCCTTGCTAGGGTTGCGGGCCTTCATTGTCGTCTCGGGTTTGGTAGAAGAAGGCGCGTTTTTGATTTGGCAGTGAATAATCGAAGCCGCATGCTTTGAACATTGTCTCTGAACTGGATATCGCTAACAACTCCAGCACATTTTCTTCTTTGGCTCGACGCACACATGCATTGACCAGCTGCCGGCCGATGCCTTTGCGCTGGTGTGATTCATCGACCGCCAAACATTGGATCTCGGCGAGCTTCATTGAGTAAATCTCTAACGCGCAAAATCCGATGATGGAGCCGTCGTCAGTTGATTCGGCTTTGAACCCATGGCGCAATAACAGCTGGATATCCACTGAAGTCCGCTGCAGCAAATGCTTGGCGTTCATGAAAGGCTGTAGGAATTGACTCACCGCGGACAAATCGTCTTGGGTGGCGGATTTGATTTCAAATGACATGGAGATTATTCAGCAGTAGTTTCAACAACAGTAAATCAAAAACACTCGGCGCGTTAGCTTGGAGAGATTTTCTGTTGCAGGGAGACAGTCAACTAACCGCAGCACCAGCGCCGGATCATCTTAGCGTACAGTTCAGTGCCTTTTTCAAGCTGTTCCAACGAGATCCATTCGTCGATCGCGTGGGCTTGAGCGATATTACCAGGGCCGAACACAATTTTGTGTTCGAGCTCAGAGAACATACCGCCATCAGTTCCGAAGGGAACGGTGTGGGAGGTTTGCTTGTGCAGCAGTTTAAGGCTCTCTTTGACAAAGTGCGAATCCGGATCGCTGTACATGCCGGGGCCCCAGTTTTGGATGTCCAATGACAAATCAGACTCGACCGCCGCTTGACGGATTCGTTCTAGCATTGGTGCGATTTGAATTTTTGGCATCGGGCGCAAGTACATTGTGCACACGCTCTTGCCAGCAGTTACGTTGAATGCAGGTGCGTCGTCTTTGATTACGATATTCCAAGACAGCGTCGGCGGATCGAACTCTTTGTCCTGCCACTCGCTTTCGGTTTCGGTTTCGTCGCGGAGCTTTTTCATTTCGGCCAAGAACGGAATCATTTTCAAATTCGCACTTTCGCCGATCCGTCCGCCCGAGTGACCGGCCACGCCAGTCGCGGTGGCAGTGATCTTGATTGAACCTTTATGAGCATGCACGACTTCTAGCATCGTCGGTTCACCGATGATGGCCTTGGTGCGATGGTAAGCCATTTCGCGATAGTGTTTGCTCTCCTTGACCACTGCCTGGGCGCCTTCGAAGCCGATTTCTTCATCGGAGGTGATCGTAAAGTACAACGGCTTTTTGAGTTCGTCCCAATCGAATTGTTGTGAAGCGGCCAGCATGCAAGCCAGTGAGCCTTTCATGTCACAACTGCCGCGACCATACAAACGTCCGCGTGCGATCGCCGGCTGGAAGCCCGTAAACTTTTTAGTGAACCACTGTTCCGCAGGCACGACATCCGAATGGCCAAAGTATCCAAGGCCACCATCGCCGGACCCTTTTTCCCAATCAGGTTTACTTTAAGCTCGCCGTTGCTGTCCGGGTATTCGACTCGTTCTACCACAAACCCATGTTTGGTCAGTTTCATTTCGAGATATCGACTGATCTCTCGATTCGACTTGTGGCTGGCCGAGTCAAAGCCGATGAGTCTTTTTGCGTAACGTAACGCTTTCATGAGATACCAAATGAACGAATGGATAGGCAGGGCATTCGAACAGATTTGAATCAAAAATCCACGCCCTTGGCATGCCTTAGCAGTAGCCGTAGACATGTGATTCAGTGACAATGTTCGAGTAGACCTGAGATATTTTTGTATCGACTTATGTTGGCCCGATGCTTCGCGAGAAAATTCATTTTACTACTGGCCAGTTGGCCCGCTCGGCGTTGGAGGCAATTCTTGTCGACTTAGCTCCGCGAGCGGGGTTTGACTATTCGATACAAACGTTACCAATTACCGTTGCGGCGCTGCTGACCCCG
>CAZKTR010000492.1:0-2896 GCA_964555525.1 uncultured Pirellulaceae bacterium | reverse complement strand
AGGAACCGGTTGCTGCTGGCGATCACGTGATTTGTGACGTTACCACTTCGTTCGACGGTGAAACCGTTACAACACACGAAGAGGTTACTCTACAGGCTTTGAGTAAGCTCGATTTTGCTGACGGTACGATCGAAAACTTCGATAAGCTATTGGTGGGTGCCACTGCGGGCGACACGAAGAAGACGAAGGTTGAACTAAGCGATTTTGCTGATAACGAAGAGCTTCGTGGCAAAGAAATCGATGTCGAATTTGAAGTTTTGGACGTCAAACGCGTGGAAGTCATGCCAAATGACGAAGTCGCTGCTGCGGTGGGTTTGGGAACCGCAGAAGAGTTGAACACTGCGATTCGCAACATGCTCGAGCAACGACTTGAATACTCGCAGCGACAAACTGTCCGCGACCAAATCAGCGGTGCGTTGACTGAGTCAGCTGACTGGGATTTGCCTTTAGACTTGCTCGAGCGTCAAGCCAGCCGCGAAGTACAACGAGCGGTCATGGAAATGCAGTCAAGCGGTTTCTCTCAATCAGAAATCGTCGCTCGTGAGAACGAACTGCGCAAGAACGTTCACGAAAAAACAGCCGTCGCGTTGAAAGAGCACTTCATTCTTGAGCGAATCGCCGAAGAGGAAAACATCGAAGACGCTCCTCAAGACTACGAAATGGAGATCATGAAGTTGGCTGTCCAGCAACGTGAGTCACCACGTCGTATTCGTTCACGACTGGAGCGAAGCGGTCAGATGGATGCTCTACGGAACATGATCATTGAGCGTAAAGTGATCGAAATGATCACTGAAAACGCGACCATCAGCGGTACCAAGTACGAGCAAGAAGCTGAAAACGATGCGGCTTCACTCAACTTGTTCTTTGGTGGCTCCAAGACTCATATTCCGGAAGCGAAGTACGAAGGCGGTGATGCTCCAGCGATCCCCGGTACTGAAAAAGACAAGTAATTGAGGGTTCGTCTTGAACAAAAGTTAATCGAAAATAGCTTGGTCGTTTCGGCCAAGCTTTTTTGTTGGTAGGCAGTACGCCGGCCGGCGCCTCCGGCCTGTCTTACGCGCTCTCGATTCAGAATTCGTGTCCATTGGCGGTTAGTTTCTTGCCATTGGCCAATCACTCTGCCGAAAAATGGTTAAGACCCGCACGTTTTAACTGTCGAAATACAATTCGGCAGTTTGTTAAGCTAGCGATCCGCTACAGTGATCGGTTTTACCGACAGTTTACCCAAAATGTCCCTAGCCGTTCGAATCGACCGAGGAAGGACTTAAAGATGGGCTTGGGGCTCATTCCGCCTTGTCTATCCAAGACGATGGCGATAGCTTTAACTTTCCAACAAGGTCTGGTCGATATCCGGGCCATACCTAACATTCGCGTCTAAGGATTTCGACTTGAGCGATTTACCATTTCAACAGCCTTTTGACTCAACCTTTGGTGGCACTCCCATGCGAGAAACCAAATTCCAAGACCCATTATCACAGCTGCAGAATTCGTACTCTGCGGCATCATCGTATCAACGCCAACGTCAAATGACTTTGGGCGACCTGCTGCTAGAAAACCGAATCGTTTTCTTGCAGGGCGAGATCCACACCGGCAACGCCAACGAACTTGTCATGAAGTTGTTGTACTTGCAGAGTGAAAACAAGAAGAAGCCGATTAACTTCTACTTGAATTCTCCCGGCGGCGACGTGGTAGCGACCATGGCGATCTATGATGTGATGCAAATCATGTCATGCCCGGTGGCGACTTTCTGCGTCGGTCAAGCGGCCAGTGGAGCAGCGGTGCTGCTGGCTGGCGGCACCAAAGGCAAACGATTCTGTCTGCCTCACTCGCGTGTCATGATCCACCAGCCTCACGGTGGTGTGAGCGGGCAGGTCAGCGACATCGAAATTCAAGCCGAAGAGATTTTGCGTAACCGTACGGTACTGAACGAGATCTTGGCCAGCCACACTGGTAAATCGGTTGAGCAAATCGCGAAGGATACCGACCGCGATTTCTTCTTGACCGCTCAGCAAGCCAAAGAGTACGGCTTGGTTGATGAGATTACGATCATTAACGGCACTGCCAAAGGTGACGACGACGATGATGAAGATGATGACGAATAGTCGCCAGCGAGTTTAATTCGCCAACAAACCCTGTTGGCATGCCGGCGTGATTGTCGGCCACTTTTTTTCCAATACAAAAAACAGGTTTCGGAGCCCAAACGATGCCAATCGTACCCTACGTTGTTGACAATACTGGCCGCGAGGAACGCGTCTACGATATCTACAGTCGCCTTTTGAAAGATCGTATTATCTTTCTGGGCCAACAAGTCACCGCTGACCTAGCGAACTCGTTGGTCGCGCAGATGTTGTTCTTGCAGTCAGAAGATCCCAAGAAAGACATTCACCTGTACATCAATTCGCCTGGCGGTAGCGTGACCGCTGGTTTAGCGATTTACGACACCATGCAGTTCATTAGCTGCGACGTGGCGACCTATTGCATGGGCCAAGCGGCCTCGATGGGAGCGATGTTGCTGACTGCCGGCGCCGCAGGTAAGCGATATGCTCTGCCAAACGCCAGCATCATGATTCACCAGCCATTGGCCGGGATGCAGGGTACTGCCGAAGAAATCATGATTCACCGCAACGAATTGCGTCGAGTAAAAGATCGCTTGAACAACTTGCAAGTGTTGCACACTGGCAAAACGCTTCAGGAAATCGAAGACAACACCGATCGCGATAACTTCATGACCGCCGAAGAAGCCAAAGAGTTTAACTTGATCGACAAAGTCGTGACCCACTTGGCGGATACGACTTTGTAGGCTGGAGGTTAGGAGACCGGAGGTAAGAGGAGGCCGGCCGTAGCACGCTCGTTCCAAGGCTCCGCCTTGGAACGCACTGTCTTTGTGGCTCTGCCG
>CAZKTR010000491.1:0-2907 GCA_964555525.1 uncultured Pirellulaceae bacterium | reverse complement strand
TCGAAGAACTCGCTGAAAACTGTGATTTCGTTGAAGTCGCCTATTTGCTGATCTATGGCGATCTTCCTAAAAAAGAACAGTTGGAAGCTTTCCGAAGTTCGGTTTGCCGACACACGTTGCTACATGAAGACATGCGTTTGTTCTTCAATGGGTTTCCGCGGGATGCTCATCCAATGGCAATTTTGTCATCGGTTGTTAGTGCTCTTGCAACCTTCTATCAAGATTCACTGGATCCGAATGACGAAGCGCAAGTCGAAGTTTCGATTCATCGCTTGATGGCCAAGTTGCCCACGATCGCGGCCTATAGCCACAATAAAACCACAGGCTGGCCGTTCACTTATCCAAAGAATGAACTGCCGTACTGTGAAAACTTCTTGCACATGATGTTTTCAAACCCGTGCGAAGATTACAAAGCGAATCCGATCTTTGTCAAAGCATTGAACTTGCTGTTGATCGTTCACGCTGACCACGAGCAAAACTGTAGTACTTCAACCGTCCGCATGGTCGGTTCTGCGGATTCAAACATGTTCGCATCGATCTCGGCTGGCATTTGTGCCCTTGGTGGTCCACTGCATGGTGGTGCCAACGAAGCCGTTGTAAACATGCTACACCAGATTCAAGCGGACGGCGGTGATGTTGGCAAATATGTCAAAATGGCCAAAGATAAAGAAAATGGATTTCGCTTGATGGGCTTTGGTCACCGTGTTTACAAGAACTTTGATCCTCGAGCCAAAATCATCAAGGCGGCTTGCGATGAACTACTGGATGATTTGGATCTGGACGATCCATTGTTTGACATCGCTCAGCAATTAGAGAAAGTTGCTTTGGAAGACGAATATTTCATTAAACGCAATTTGTATCCGAACGTCGATTTCTACTCGGGTGTGATCTACCGAGCGATGGGGATTCCTGTCGAGATGTTTACTGTGTTGTTTGCTATCGGCCGACTTCCTGGTTGGATCGCTCACTGGAAAGAAATGCACGATTCGCCAACCAAACGCATCTGTCGTCCGCGTCAGGTTTACACAGGTTCCAACGAGCGTAAATTTGTTCCGGTCGGTAAGCGCTAGTTCGTCTAGGCCGATCATATGCGAAGCTTCAAGACCGCCGGACTCGATAGAGGCCGGCTTTTTTCATTGTCCACGTGCGAATTTAGTGGCCAAAATATAAGCTCGCCGCGCCAACGAGTGCATCTGTCAACTTTCAAAAATGCACCTGCTTGCACTGCGAGCTCGTATTTGAAGCCGACTTCTTCAAACCGTTAGGCTTTTTGACCACCTAGGCCCCTGCCCTTTTACCGAAGTAACAGATAACAAGCCGAAACTCTCAAATAGTTAATCTGGGGGCTTGGAATATCGCAGTCGATTAAACCGCGCCAGCTGGCCCACGGAACCGGAAAACTATCTAAATGCAGACCAGCAGGCAACATTTGCACCTCGTCGAAATGGTCCATATCGACTAAATTTACGCCTCAGCAACGAGTAGGAAACCGCTCATCAAAATCGTTTGCCGATAAATTTGCCAAACGCGAATTCTTCGAATTGTTGGACGGGCCATTTTTGGAGCCAGCCAAGTCGTTCAACCAAGCTTGTGTTTGTTCCCTATCATCGACCTCAAATCTAATCCATCTGTTGGAAATCGTTTTGTCTACCGACTACCAAAATGTACCTGAGACCAAAGACGTCAAAGGCAGTTACTCATTCATCAGTTTAGGCTGTCCCAAAAATACCGTCGATTCTGAGCGGATGATGGGCCTATTGAAACTCGATGGCTATCAACTGATCAGCGATCCAGAGAAAAGCGACTTTGTGGTCGTCAACACTTGCGGGTTTATTGAGCAAGCTCGGAAAGAATCTTTTGGCGCGATTGATGAGATGTTGGCTTTGAAGAAAGCTGGCAAAACGAAAGGCGTGATCGTTACCGGCTGTTTGGCCGAACGCCAAAAAGAAGAGTTGTTGATCGAGCGCCCAGAAATCGATTCTTTGATAGGTGTTTTTGGCCGAGACGAAATTACCAAGATCGCCGATCGATTGTTGGGTGATCAAGCCGAGCAGAGAACGGTTTTTCAACCCGCACCAATTCGAGCGTTGTCCGATCAAAACCGTTTGCAGATTACCCCTAAGCACTTCGCTTATTTGAAAATCTCAGAAGGATGCGATCGTTTGTGCACGTTCTGCGCGATTCCAAAAATGCGAGGCAAGCACGCGACCAAACCGATGGAAGAAGTGATCGCTGAAGCCAAACAATTGGCAGCCAGTGGCGTTCGCGAGTTGATCATTGTCGCCCAAGACACCACCTTTTACGGTAAAGACATGTACGGCGAGCCTCGATTGGCCGAACTGTTGACCGAGCTGAACAAGATTGATGGATTGGATTGGATTCGTTTGATGTATTTCTATCCGATGTACATCGACGAAAAACTAATGCAAGTGATTGCTGATTCGGACAAGATTTTGCCGTACATCGACATGCCGTTGCAGCACGGTGACGATACGATGCTTCGTCGGATGTCACGACGAGTGAACGTGGAAGACACTGAAAAGCAAATCGCGATCATGCGAAAAGCCATTCCGAACCTAATTTTGCGGACAACGTTCATCACTGGCTTCCCTGGTGAAACCGAAGAACAGTTTCAGAATCTGGTCGAATTCGTCAAACGACATCACTTCGAGCGAATGGGTGTGTTCACGTACTCGCTTGAACCCGACACTCCGGCGGCCAAGCTTCCCGGGCATTTGGATGACGCCACCAAAAATGATCGCCGTGATCGCTTGATGGCAGTGCAGCAACAAATCATGTTTGACCACAACGCCTCTCAAGTCGGCAAGACAATCGACGTCATCATCGATGCGCCGGTTCCTGACCAACCGGGGGCTTGGGTCGGTCGAGGCCACGGAGATGCGCCAG
>CAZKTR010000490.1:0-2907 GCA_964555525.1 uncultured Pirellulaceae bacterium | reverse complement strand
AGTAAGGACCACCTTTGGTGTAGCCGCCCATGTTTACATCAAAACCAAAGTTCTGTGGGTAGTGCGATTCCTTTTCACCCAAATGCCATTTACCTGCAAAGAAAGTAGCGTAGCCCTTTTCCTTCAACGCTCGTGGTAAAGTGATTTCTTCTAGCGGCATATTACTGTTCAGCTCTGCAGGCTGAAACTTTCCAGCCCGCTTGCCCGAAAAAAAGTTTGTCGCTTGGACGCGAGTTGGATACTTTCCAGTCAGCAAGCTATACCGAGTCGGCGAGCAAACCGGGTTGGCTGCGTAACCGTCAGTAAATCGCATCCCCGTCGTCGCGAACCGATCGATATTGGGCGTCTCGTAGAAACAGTCGGGATTATTCGCCCCAATGTCCATGTACCCTAAATCGTCAACCAAAAAGACAACCACGTTCGGCGGATCGGTAGGGTCTTGCGGAATCGGTTTGGCAAACAAAGTCACCGCACATACCAAGCAAAATAAAATCGCGATCGTTGACTGAAAAAATCGATTCATAGGTTTCAACATTCTTAATCTAAAACTAAACACCTCGGGTCAGGCATACATATTACTTTAACCCTCGCCACGCTCCAAGGTTACGGCATCACGGGATTACCAAGTTTACGAAACCAGACGCAATCCAGCCCTGCGAATCTTCGATCCTTAGGCTGGGCCAAGCAAACTGTCAGGCCGTTGGCCCTAAAAGTAACGGCTTTAGCCGAAAGGCGACTATAACAAATCCGTGTTCATCTGTGTTCATCCGTGGTTTTATCATTCTCGGATTTCTTCTTGGACGAATAGACTCGCTGCAAATCAGCTGACCTGCTCAGAATTTCCGCAGTGATTATCTTTCGCTGCAACGGAATCGACTTTTCGAATTTGAGAATCTCCTCCTTCGCTGGCTTCCACTCAAACTCTTTAAGTAGCATTGGCGAACCGAGCTCTTTGCCCGTAGCATTTTTGTAACTCTTGTATACCAGTTCCGCGCCGTAGAAATGGGTGTCTGACATTCTACAGTTGAAATCATGAGGTCGACCGAGGAACTGGCGAGCTTCCGCAATCAACTTAGGAACATGCTTTTGCAATGGAGCCTTCAAACGATAAACCTGCATCACCTTATCGCGACTACGACTTCGCCAAACTTTTATCGGTGTTTCCTTTACCGTCCCAACCGCCTCCAACACAAACCAACCGTCATCCTTCTTAACCAGGATGCCGCAATGACTGAACTGATCGCCACTGGCGTCCGCGATGGCATTCAAGATTTGATTGCCCGGCGCGTATTGAAACAGCAAATCACCTTCGTTTGGCTGATAGTCGTTCGACGCCGTATCGCTTGAATCAGGCCCGGCTTGACTTGGGTCTTTTAGAATGAGATCGCGCACTCCAATGCCGCCTTTGGTCAGCTGACCGTTGTTAATATTCACGAAAGACCTCCACGAATCGTACAACACAAGTCCATCTACTCCAGCCTTCAATGCGGCGGTCAAACGATTCGGCTTATCTGGAAACTTCTTGTTAGTGTTCACCTCTGAATCCCACACTGGCAGCCTCTTACTCTTGGCCAACCCTATGAACTCATTCCATTTTTCGTGGTTAAACCCAAGATTGTGCGTTGTCGCGACAGCAATGTACTTTTCTATGTCTGTCTTTTTCAAGACATCGACCGCAGCTGGGATCCCCCAAGTACATGGCCCAATCAATTTAGCGCCACCAACCCTGCGGTGCAACTTCTCATAGATGTATTGAATCTGCGGTCCCGAAAAAGCTGCTCCAGACTTACCATCTTCATTGAACGGATTGATCCAATCACACGGGTATTGCTTGGCAAACGTTTGTACTCGTTTGATCAGAACCCGAGTGGCTTGCAAATCATCCTTGACCGGGGCCAGTTCCCACCTGCGTAACGCCAAACGTCGTCCACCGGAATGCTCAGCGGGATTTGCAAATATTTTGAACCCTCGTTTTTTGGCCGCCTTATAGAGATAGTCGAACATCTCTGGATTCGGATTCGTTCCCTCTGGAAATATCGTAATGCGAACCCCGTCACAGCCAAGACGCTCGAAGCCATCAAGCACATTGTCGATTTTCTGCTTTGTATCCAGTTTGTTTTGGATTTGGCCCTGTTTCACATCCCCCAAAACATGCTGCAAATTTCCGGTGTACTGGTCAGCCGCCCACGTAGTCCCGGTTGCAACAAAGAACCACAACATCAATACGACTAACAGGCCTCGAAAATCGATTCGGAAATACATGGTGATATCTAGTCTCAGGAATCTGATTGGTCTGAAATCTCCACGTTTCACTTTGCCACTTTCCATTAAGAACGATTCCCTAACATATTCTATCATCAATCGCCACTACTGGATTGTTTCGACAATGCACACCACAGCAAGACCATCAACACCGCAACTAAACGCTCCCCCGCAAGCCACGCCGTTATTCTTTAACCTCCGGTGACTCATTCGGTTCCGAAGATTTCACGACCGGCTTTGAAAAGCCTGGCCAGTATTTTAGATCGATTTCAATCGGGCTAGATTTCGACACCTCCACTCCACACACCTTTTTCGTTAGAATCTAAGCAAGGAGAGATGGAATAATCCACTACCAAACTGTATTTTTTTGCTCTTTGTTACCTACTATCGGTTTTATCGGCGTGTCCCAAACAAACGGGTAACACAAACTCAATACAAGAATCTGACAGTCAAGCAACATTACACTGATAGTTCATATGACTGACGACCCGAATCAACGAACGGGAAACCAACTTCGGCCTGAGACACGCGGGCGCGGAAGTAGTATGCGAATCGCTAATCGGTTCGAGCAGGTCCATTTCGAATCAGATCTGGAGCAGCTTGAGCCCGATGATCAGATGGCTGAGCTTTCCAAGAAAGTAAAAA
>CAZKTR010000489.1:0-2911 GCA_964555525.1 uncultured Pirellulaceae bacterium | reverse complement strand
CTAAGGCCGCGTGGGAAAATTGTCGTGAATTGAGTTCTCACGAGTGATCCAATATTTTAAAGAAACAAAAACTCTGTCGTACCGGTGGTGACAAGTTATGTGACAACAGGTTCGCGTTTTTTTTAAATAGTCGCCTATTGCGGAACCAAAGGCGACCATAAATAAATGCCTTCGTAGCTGGGCTCGCCAGAGTTCAGGTGCCTTACGTGTCGCATCCCGAAGTCTGGCGACTCCGGCTACGGAGAGATTCCGCCTAAAGGCGGCACTACAAACACTCCGCGAAAAAATGTCAGCCTCTAAGCGAAAGGCGAATATGCTGCTTGCGCCAATCGGATGCTATGTGTGCTCGGGCGAATCAGGGGTCTGTAAACCGGTTTGGATGGTGTTACGGTTTAAGTGTGATTTGGGAAGCGCACTACGAATCGCTACTAGTGTTTCAAAAACACCTTGTTGAGTAATCTGTTTGTCTTGGTTGTAGAGCTTTCGAACCCAAACGACTTTGCCACTGCGACGTCCCGATTCAATTTTTTCTTCGCAAGTGGTTTCAACATACACCGTGTCACCGAAAAACAATGGGCGACAGAATTCCCATTCACGGACTGCGGTAAAGGCCAGCGTTTGAACGCTTGGGAAATGCGATCCCAGACCTGCGACCCAAGAGAGTCCAAGTAAGCCGTGAGCAACCGGCTGCCGGTAGTGGCTCTTGGAGGCAAAGTCGTAGTCGACATGTAACGGATTAAAATCGCCGGTCATCGAGGCGAACTGAATAACGTCTGACTCCGTAATGGTACGACGCGGCGAGACCCAAACTTGGCCTACCGTGAGGTCTTCAAAAAAGAGCGTCGCGTCCATTCGGTCAGCGTCCAATGCAAGCTCCGTCAAGAAAAAACAACGGCGGCCACTAGCGACCGCCGTTGTTTATAAGTCGGGGTGAAAGGATTCGAACCTTCGACCCCCTGGTCCCAAACCAGGTGCGCTAGCCAGACTGCGCTACACCCCGATAAACGGCGTTAACCGTTAGATGCGAAAAGATAACTACCACTCAATTCAGTTGCAATCCGTATTTGGAAGAAACTTGCTCCCTCGCGGGATTTTTCCCTATTCGACTTTTGAATGAAGCATTTAAGCCCTAATCGGTTCGCAACAATCCCGAAAGAATCCCGAAATCCAGCATAAAAAGTCTGTGTTGTATCCAATTTTCGTCGAGCCTAATCGAACCAAATCTAAGAAACACTGGCCAAAAGGTAAGATCAGATATGAATCAAGACTCAGACAGCCAAAAAAAACAACACCCGCGGCCGGAGGCTGGCCGACGTGGTGGATTTTTTTCCCCGGGTTCCTGCTGGATTGTTGCAGCGTCTACCTGATAACCGCTAGTGGTTGGTTAGTAGCTGGCATCATGGTCGGACTGGCGGGGGCGTTTTTAGTGTGCCTAAGTGTGTACCATAGCGTTTTTTGTCGGAGACAGTAGTTTTTAGACACGAGTTATTTTCTTAAAGAGCCTATTAATTTTAATTTGTTTAAATAGATTCGATGGGGCTTACTTAGCTCCCATCAACAATTGCCGAATTCGTTGAAATTCAGCTTCGCTGTTGTATTTGATCTCGATCTTTCCGCGACCTTTTGATCCTGGCTTGATGTTGACGTTGGTGCCAAGGGCGGTTTTGAGTTCTTGCTCCATCGAAGCGACCTGATTGTTGGTCGTCCGGTTGCGGCGGGTTCTTTTTCCGCCTAGGTCGTCCGACGTGATTCGGTCGGCTACCGCTCGCTCGGTCGCGCGAACGCTCATGCCTTCACGGAGGATGTCGTTTAGAAAATCAATCTGAATTAGCTCTTCACCCAATGGTAAAAGAGCACGCGCGTGTCCGGCGGAGAGCTTGCCCGATTGCAGAGCGTTTTTGATCGGAGCGGGGAGTTCCAATAAACGCATTAGATTGGCGATCGTGGAACGGTCAATCTTAAGCCGCCCTGCGAGCTCTTCCTGGGTGCATTGGTGCTGGTCAATGTAGCGACGGAAAGACATCGCCTTCTCGATCGCGTTCAAATCTTTTCGCTGGAGGTTTTCGACGATCGCCAACTCTGAAACCAAACGATCGTCCGCTTCTCGGATTCGAGCGGGAATGGTTTTCCAACCCGCTTTGATGGATGCGCGCAAACGGCGCTCGCCACTGATCAGTTGGTAGCGGCCGTCTACCTTACGAACCAAAATCGGTTGCAAGATATCGTGCTCTTTCAGGCTCTCGGCCAAGGACGCGATTTCGGATTCGCTGAAAATACGGCGAGGTTGAAATGGGTTGTCTTGGATGTCGTAGACGTTCAAGTGAATGATTTCGCCTTCAACGGGTTCGGCTGCCGGCGCGGGGATGCGAACAGCAGACGCGACATAAGGATCGGGCTGAACCGGCGGAGGGCTAGCAATTGCCACTGCTGAAACTTCAGATGGTTCGACGGTTGCGTTCAGCAACGCTTCGAGGCCTCGGCCAAGTCGTTTTTTTCTAGTCACGTTCTAGCACCTCCATGCATAGTTCTAAATAGGCTCGAGTACCGCGGCTACGTGGCGCATAGCGAACAACGCTTTCGCCGTGGCTGGGAGCTTCAGTTACATTGACGTCCCGTGGGATCACGGTGTCAAATACGATTTCGCCGAAAAACTCGCGGACTTCTTCGTCCACTTCGGCGGTGAGTTCAAGTGACGGATCGTACATCGTTAGTAAGATCCCGCCGAATGTGAGTTGGCCTGGGCGTTCAAGCATGACGTCACGAATTAGGTCGATCATCTGAGCCAACCCCTCCATGGCGAAATACTCGCATTGGATTGGCATCAAGACTTCGTTCGACGCCGACAACGCGGTTTGTGTCAGGTGGCCCAAGGATGGAGGGCAGTCGATCAATACGTAGTCGTACTGCGATG